>CAVKLS010000050.1:0-9564 GCA_963657025.1 bacterium
GCTTAGGCAAGGTCACTTTTTACGAGGACACACCGAAGGAATTGGTGTATGAGCGCTCGAAGGACGCCGACGCAATCATCATAAACAGAATTGTCGTGACAAGGGAGCTTCTGCTCTCACTGCCAAAGCTCAAATACATAGGTCTCTTTGCAACAGGCTTTAACCTTGTGGACACTGAGGCGGCGCACGAGCTCGGTGTAACGGTCTGCAATGTTCCGTTCTACTGCGTTGGAACGGTTGCCCAGCAAGCCTTTGCTCTTTTGCTGGAGCTTTGCAATCACGTCAATAATCTGAGCGACACCATTAAAAGCGGAAATTACAATCGCAGCATAGAGATGAGTCTCTCGGAATATCCGATATTTGAGCTTTACGGCAAAACTCTCGGAATAGTCGGCTACGGCAACATCGGAAAAACCGTTGCCGCTCTCGGAAAGGCTCTTTCCATGAATATTCTCGTCTACTCGAAGCACGAAAAGAAGCTCGAGGACGGTGAAAGACAGGTTTCACTCGAGGAGCTTTTCGCTCAAAGCGATGTCATATCACTTCACTGTGCACTCAACGCTGAGACAAAGGAGCTTGTCGGCGAAAGACTTCTCTCGCTCGTCAAGCCGACAGCACTTCTCATCAACACGGCAAGAGGGGGACTAATCGATGAGAAAGCCCTTGCAGACGCACTCAACGGCGGAAAAATCGGCGGTGCGGGACTTGACGTCCTCGCAAAGGAGCCGCCCGAAAAGGACTGCCCACTCTTCACGGCTAAAAACGTTGTATTCACACCCCATATCGGCTGGTCTTCACGTGATGCGAGAATGCGCCTTGTACAGTGCGTAGCGGATAATCTTGCCGCCTGGAAAAACGGAAAGCCGATTAACACGGTTTGATTTTACCGAAATCAACCGTTCACTTTAGCAAACAGATTTCAAAAGTCAACTGCAAAAGGGTGCAAAAAAACCGAGCAGTTTTGCTCGGCTTTTTTGCTCTTTTGGGGAGGAGTTGTATTGATAAACTCGTGACAGTTCGCTGTCACAGGGCTTGTGTTCTTTGTTGTGATTTAATTATATCGTAAGTTTTTCGCAATTTCAAGCCGTAAAAATCAAATCTACCCATTGCATAATATGCCTAAATGCACAAATTTAATTATGTAAAAAAATCACAAAAGGATTCATATTATTATGAGCAAAAAGAAATTTAATAATCTTGAGAACAGCCTTATAGCAAAGAATGATAGCATAGAGTTATCAATCGATGCCATGTCGAGCGACGGCTCGGGAATCGGCAGATACGAGGGAATGGCAATATTCGTTCCGCTTGCTGCCGTCGGTGATAAGATACGCTGTAAAATACTCAAGGTACAAAAAAATTACGCTTTCGGGAAAATCGAAGAAATAATCACACCGTCAGAGAACCGCATTGAAGCAGACTGCCCCTATTTCGAGAAATGCGGCGGCTGTTCACTTCGCCACATAAGCTACGATGAAGAAGCAAGACTCAAGTCCGATAAGGTGCGAGACTGCATAGAGAGAATAGGAGGACTCAAGGACATTCCTTTCGAGCCGATTATTTCAGCCCCAAGCCGATGCGGCTACCGCAACAAGGCTCAAATTCCCGTCGGCCTTGATAAGAACGGCAAGCTTATCATGGGATTTTACGCAGGTCACTCACACCGCATAATCGACGCCAGACACTGCCTTCTCCAGCCCGAGGAATTCGGTGTTATTTCGGATGTGTTCAGAGATTGGTTCGAGCAGTACGGAGACAGCGTCTACAACGAGGAAACCCACAAGGGCGTTATCCGTCATCTCTATTTAAGAAAAGGCGAAAAGACGGGTGAAATCATGGTTTGCGTTGTCATAAACGCAGACAAACTGAAAAACGCCGACAAGCTGTGCCACATGCTTCGTGAAAATGTTCCGTCAATGACAAGCTTCATTCTCAACACCAACAAAGAGAAAACAAATGTCATTCTCGGCAAAAAGTGCCGCACCGTCTGGGGAAGCGATACCATTGCCGACGAGCTTTGCTCACTTCGCTTCAATATTTCTCCGCTTTCGTTCTATCAGGTAAACCGCACTCAGGCTGAACGACTTTATAACAAAGCCGCCGAGTACGCTTGCCTCACGGGAAACGAAACTCTCATGGACCTTTACTGCGGTGCGGGCACAATAGGCCTTTCCATGGCACATAAGGTCAAAAAGCTTATCGGCGTCGAGATAATCGATGCGGCTATCGAAAACGCAAAGGTAAATGCCGCCGAAAACGGTATAAGCAACGCAGAATTTATATGCGGTGACGCCGCAAAGGCTGCCGATATGCTCGAAAAACGAGGCGAAAAGCCCGATGTCATAATCATCGATCCGCCGAGAAAGGGCTGTGCCGCAGAGCTTATCGAAACTATCTCAAAAATGGCACCCACAAGAGTTGTTTATGTCTCATGCGACCCCGCAACGCTTGCCCGTGACCTCAAGATTTTTGACGAAAAGGGCTACAAGGCTCAGAAGGTCACTCCAGCCGACCTCTTCCCAGGCACGGCACACGTTGAAACCGTTGTTTCTCTCGTAAGAAACTGAATCGAAGGTAATTAAAAATGAAATTAAAGAAATATATCAAAACCGCCGTCCTGTCACTGACGGCAACCGCATTGTTTTTTTCTCTGACCGCCTGTTCAGCGGAAAATAAATCGGATTCACTTTTCTCCGACATAAATCTCTCAGAATACAAATATGTCGATATCTCCCACACCGTGACGGACGATATGCCTGCCGACCCCGCTCTTAAGCTCCCCGAAATTAATTATTTCAGCGAAATCGGCAATCAGAACGCACTCTACAACCTCGAAACCATAAGCTATTGTCCGCACACGGGAACTCACATGGACGCACCTCATCATGTTCTTGAAAACGGCGGCACGATAGAAAGCGTCGACCCCACGGCTCTTATCGGACCGGCGTGCGTCATCCGACTTGATGTTGACGGAGACTATGAAATAACCGCCGACGATGTCAAAAACTGGGAAACCGAGCACGGCGAAATCACTTCAGGTGAAGCGGTGCTTTTTGACACAAACCACGACAAGCTCTGGGAGAGCGACAAAGAGGAGTACATAACAAATTATCCGCACCTCACCGAGGATTGTGCAAACTACTTAGTGGAAAAAAGCGTGCGCTTTGTCGGATGCGAAGCGATTTCCCCCGACACGAGCGAACCCGTCTGCCACAAAATTCTGCTTGGCGGCGGCGTGGAGATAGTAGAGAATGTCTGCAATCTCGACCAAATCGAAGCCGACAGATGCTATGTCATATCCACCTTCTCGGCAGTACAGGGCAGCACGGGGGTCTGGACGAGACTTCTTGCCTATTACAAATAACAACAGACATAACGAAAAAGCACAAGCCTTAAAAAGCCTGTGCTTTGTTTTTTGTAACTCTGTTATCCTATCGCTGAAAATTCATCCAGCTTCTTGTTAAGTGCGATGTCCTCCGAATCAATAAACACTCTTCTTATGTTGGAAATTATTTCATCGGGACTAAGCATTCCCCTGTATTCATTGGGACTTCTTCCCAGAGTAGAGCGAAAGCGTGCAGTCATGGTCTTGAGGTCGGAAAAACCGTTTTTCAGGGCAATATCTGTCAGATTAGTTTTTGTGTAGGTAAGATCATTCAGTGCATGCTGAAATCTAACCCTTGTCAGGTACTCATGAAAATTTATGCCCACCATTTGCTTGAAAAGCGTCGATACATAGGTGCGATTGTAGCCCGTGTAATCGGCAAGGTCTTCAAGCGAAAGCTTTTCGTCGTAATGCTCCTCGATGTAAGCAAGAAGCAGGCGCATTGTGTCTCTTCTTCTGTCATCGTCATCGATAACATTAAGCTGTTCGGGGTTGAACTCGTTGAAAAGCGTGATTAAAAGCAAAATGAGATTTGACTTTATCGAGGTATAAGAGAACTGATTCTGCTCCTTATCGGCTTTAAGAATGTTGGTCACATAAAAGCGAAGCAGCTTGAATCTTCTCTCGTCACGGTTGCTTTCGTCGGAAAGACAGCTCTTGAAATCATAGATATAGCCCTTCTGAGAAAGAAGCTTGAAGGCATTCTTGGGAAAATGCAACACAAGTGCCCTTGTGTTCGGCTTGAGTCTCATAGACGCATGACCTATTCCCGGCGGAATTAAGATAACATCATTTTCGCCCAGAATATAGTTTTCGTTCCCCCGACAATATTCCTGACTTCCCGACAGCACAATGCTGAGCTCATATTCATCGGAATGCCAATGGTAGCGGTAGTTCAAAATATCATGTGCAAAAACATGAAGGCGGATATTATCTTTGGGTAAGCACGGTTCATAATTTGAATCTGCCAAAATTTTCACCTCGCCAAATCGAAATAATTCCCCTGTGATAAAATTTAGAATTATTTCTTCCCTGATTTTTTCTACTATATTAGAATATCCCAAAAATCCCTTTGTGTCAACGATTTTTATATATTTTTAGCGTATATTGTATCCTTTATACTGCATATGTTACAAAATATACCTATACTGTATTGTTGATTTTCACAGGGAAAAAATTCGGATTTTTTAGAGTCTTTTGTATAGGTAAAGACCATTAATTTGTAAAATTCTTTTTTATTTTGTGCACAAAACCCGTGAATATAATATGCGACAAAGGCAATCGGCAGTGATAATATAGCATCACGATAAAGCCAAGCCCGGGCACGCTTACCCGGGCTCGCTTAACTTATTCATTCGGTTCAATAAAAAATATTTGGTAGGAGTATAAAGCACAAAATGAACACACAGATGATAATTTGTATGGTTATCTTTGCACTCACGCTTACCAGCTACATGCTCAACAAAATACCCATGTGGCTCACTGCAATGATTTCCATGGCGGCACTGTATTTCACAGGCTGTATTGACGATGCAGGCGCACTCGCAGGCTTTGCAAACAACAACACCATTCTCATGGGCACTATGTTTATAGTCGCATCGGGCTTCCGCAGAACAAGCATGGTTGACGCTATGTGCAACGGCATTATGAAGCTCACACGAGGCAGCTTTATAACAGCTTACGCAGGCTACATTCTTCTTGCGATTCTGATTACCAACTTCATAGCAAGCCCTATGGTCGTTTACGCTATTGTCAGCCCGCTTCTCACTGCTCTTTGCGACAAAACAGGCAACAGCCGCTCAAAGTACATGTTCCCTATTATGGTAGTATGCGTGGCATGCAGCGGTATTCTTCCGCTTTCCACAGCCATTCAGCAGGGAGGTCAGTTCACGGGATTTATGGAAACCTACGGCTTTGAGGGACAGTCCATCCGCGCTATAGACTTCCTCATCGGCGGTTGGCCGGTTCTTCTCATCGTTCCGCTCTGGGCACTTTTTGTAGGCCCCAAGTTCACGCCAAAAACTCCCGTTGTCCCTATAGAGACTCTCGAGAAAAAGAGCGCAAATAAAACTGAAAAGCTCAGTCCCGTCGTTGACAAAATCGGTATTGTCGTATTTTTCGCAACAATCATTTGCCTCATTCTATCCACTCAGCTCGGTTTGCAGACATGGGCTGTCGCACTTGTCGGCTCGCTCCTCATGTGCCTTTTCGGCGTAGTGGACAGCGAAAATGCACTTCGTGATATCCCGTGGGATATGCTCATGCTCTACGTCGGTGCTCTTGCACTTGGCACAGCCCTCACAAACACAGGCGCAGGCGAGCTCATCGGAAACGCTCTCGCAAACGCAGTCGGCGGAACTCACAACAACTATATTCTCGGTGCGCTGTTCTTCATCATTCCGTTCATTCTCACACAGTTCATGCTCAACCGTTCCGTTTCGGCGGTATTCGTCCCGATTTGCCTTTTGACATGCGCTTCACTCGGTGCAAATCCGACAGGACTTGTCCTCCTTGTAAACGCAGGCTCACTCACAGCCTTCCTCACACCTATGGCAACTCCCGCAGTTCCCATGTGTATGGCTGACGGCGGCTACGACCTCAAGTCTCTCTTCAAGTCGGGCGCACTCATCACCCTTGTTCTTACGATAGTTTATATCTTCTACACCATGACCGTTTTCCCGGCATTCTGATAAGCTGAATTTTTGAGAGGTTACACATGAAAATAACAGATGTAAAACTTCGTTTTGCTAAGCACTACCTGTTTGTTCAGGTATATACCGACGCCGGCATAGTCGGTCTCGGCGAGGCCGGAAACTGGGGCTACCTTCAGGCTACGGCTTCCGCCATTGAGAAATTTGCCGACTACCTCATCGGAAAAGACCCCTTCCGCATCGAAGACTTCAACCAGAATTTTCTTCGCTCCGTCTATTTCAGAGGCTCTGTCATCATGAGTGCGATTTCAGCTATCGACATTGCACTCTGGGACATCAAGGGCAAGGCTCTGGGCGTTCCCGTCTATGAATTACTCGGTGGAAAAACAAGAGATAAGGTAAGAGTTTATGCATCCGTCATGCACGTCACAGAGGACATTGACGAGCTTGCAAAGCAGTATGCCGAGCTCAAAAAAATGGGCTTCACCGCCGCCAAAATCTTCTGCAACGGTCCGATAAGCTCAAAGGACGGAAAGCACGAATTTTTCTCAAGCAGAATTGAGCACGAGACAAGCAAAGTAAAGGCGGCAAGAGAAGCTGTCGGAGACGACTTCGATTTCATTCTCGAGTGCCACAGAGGAATGACTCTCCCTGAGGCTGTCGCATTCGGCAGAGCGGTCGAGCCGTACCGTCCTATGGTGCTTGAAGACCCAGTTCCGCCCGACAACATCGACACCATGGCACAGGTTGCCGCAAAGGTCAATGTGCCAATCGCAACGGGTGAAAGAGCAATCGACCTTCGTGAGTGCGAGATGCTCATGTCTCGCCACGCATGCCAGTATATTCGCCCCGACGTATGTGCTGTCGGCGGCATTACGACAAGCAAAAAAATAGCGGCTGTTGCCGAGGCTCACGATGTTCTCGTCATTCCTCACAACCCGCTCGGCCCCGTCTCCACAGCGGCATGTCTGCAGATTTGCGCTTCCATTCCGAACCTCGGCATTCAGGAGCTTCCGGGCTTCTGTTTAAACGGAGCTGAGGACGCCATGGTAAAGACTCCGCTTAAGTTCGAGGACGGATGTATGTTCATTCCGGACGCACCCGGAATCGGCGTAGAGCTCGCCGACAACGCAGAGGAGCTTTACCCCGCAAACGAGCGCGGAAGCAATGCCGCAAGAAGAGCATTTGACGGCTCAGTCAAGGACTGGTAATTTCAAGGTTTGCAACCTCGTCAACTGATTATTATCACAAGCAATACACTTCCGAAAAAGCAGAAATTCCCCAACGCCGAATTAACCAAACGGTGTTGGGGAATTTGCTGTTTATTCATATTCACACAAACAGAAACGTGAAAGGTCGGCACCAAAATTGCTAGCCGGTGCCGACCTTTCCGCTAATACTCTTTCATAACACAAGTCGTAATCTGAGTTATTGGGTTATTTATGGCATCTGCACTTGCATTTGCCCTCGCCCTTGCACTGCTGTACCTTCTCGCTTGAATAGCAGGTGTAGCCGTGAATGTGACCCGTTGTCTCTGTCTCCTTGCAGATGAGCTTTCCGTCCTCATCGTAGCAATCGAAAGAGTGAACGTGTCCTGTCTGTTCCTGTCCGCAAACGGCGGTTTTCACCGTCTTGTAGCAGGCACATTTCATCGGAAGAACACCGTAGCCGAGAATGCTTCCGTCATCGGGGCTGTAGGTATTCTCCTGAACGAAGTCACTTGAATTTCCCTCGATGGTTTTGATCTCAGTGATGTTTCCCCTTTTGTCTCTCTTGACGGATTCAACAATACCGACATGGTCGGCAAGCCCGTCACCGTCATATGTAAAGAAGATTATATCGCCGTATTTCGGCTCATAATCGCCCTTGCTTTTAAACATATCCTTTGCGGTCAAAGTGCTCACCCATCTCGGTGCGCTTGCCTCATAAGGAACCTCGCTTGAAGGAATATCGGCGTAGTTAAGGCAGAACGAAACAAACATCGCACACCAGTCGGCATAGGGAGACCCGTACCATGCGCCGTAGCGTGTGTAGCCAAGAGCTCTGTCCTCGCCGTCCTCGGTTTCAGCCTCTTCAACCTCGTAGTTATATTTGCTCTCACGGTAGCCTATCTGGCTCTTTGCAACCGTAACCAAATCCTTTGCCCAGTCACCCGTGAGATTTCCCGGTAAGGTGCTCTCCCAATCAGACTGCGACTCAAGGTCGGCAGATTTATTTGTGTAGCAAATGAGCGTGTGCTCGTGCTCTTCTTTTTTACAGGTGAGAACCTTCTCGTAGCACTCGTCCGTGTGCTTGTGGCCCGTGACGGTCTGCTCGGAGGATTCTGTCGTATCTGATGATTCCTCTGCGGGTGCCTCTGTGGGAAGAGTACAGACAAGAACCTTTTCTGCGCTGTAACAGCTGTCATCATGAGTATGACCCTCGCTCTCCTCGAGTGTACAGATGAGGTTTCCCTCTTCGTCATAGCACCCCTCGCCGTGAGTGTGGCCCTCGCTTTCCTCAAGGCCGCAAATAAGTGTGGAAACCGTTTCGTAGCACTCGTCCGTGTGCACATGCACGGGAGCGGGCTCAGGCGTGGCTGTCGGCTCGGGAGTTGTGTCCTCAGTCTCCTCCAGCTTACAGATAAGCTTTTTCTCGTAGCATTTGTCATCGTGCTTGTGCTCCTCGTGACCGCAGGTCGGCGTGAGCTCCTCGTCTGCGCTTGCCGTAAAGACAAAGCCCGAGGAAAGCACCATGGTAAGCGCCATGGTAAGTGATACAAAGCGGAAAGTATTTTTCTTTAAACGCTTGCCCGTTTCTGACGGACAAACGTGCCAATGGGGTATGGTTCGCATTTTTTCTCCAATCAAATCTCATCCGACTCAAAATATGAGTCACTGATGCTCCACACATCAACATCAAGATGATGGAACAGATTTGCAAAGACGGTTTGAAAAACTCTCTTTTCGATAACCTCACCCTCTTCAAAAAATCCGAGGTGCATCTTAACGGCAACGGAAACTGTATTATCAACCAAATTTGAAATAAGAACATTCATGTGAACCTTCTCGTTCAGGTTGTATTTCTCTCCAGCCTTGTTCAGAAACTTAATGAAGTATCGGTAATTTCTGTTTCTTTGAGCGTGAAGCTCTTTGGTGTAGTAAGCCGACTGATAAAATCTCCAGTAGAAAATCGTTTTTTCGGGGCTTGACATGAGAAGCTTCCAGTAGCTTCTCCAAAGAACCACGCAAGCCTTTACGGCGTCCTTGGTTGTTATCATATCAAGCACATTGTGTTTAAGTGCATGAAACACCGCCTCGCCGATATTCTTATCGATTTCCATAAATGCCGTCTGCATAAGATCCTGCAAATCGGCGTAGCACTGATAAATGTAAGGGTCGGAAAGACCGCACCCCGCCGAAACTCTTCTTACCGTGCAGTGCTCTATTCCCTCTGTTGCCACAATGTGGTATGCCGAGGTCTGAAGCATATCTTTTAATTGCTGTTTTGTGTATTTACCCGCCATTTTTGTACTCCTATATATATATA
>CAVKLS010000051.1:0-9430 GCA_963657025.1 bacterium
ATGAATATAGACGGAAAAACAAAGGACGGCTCTTGGGAGCCGATATTCAGAAACGGTCACTGGGCATTTTGATTTAAAATTATGATACACGAATACGAAAGACAGACATATTACTACGAAACCGATAAAATGGGAATCATCCACCACTCAAACTATATTCGCTGGTTTGAGGAGGCGAGAATCGATTTCATGACAAAAATGGGTTATCCCTATAAGAGACTTGAGGACGAGGGAATAATAATTCCCGTGGTTTCCGTCAGCTCTGAGTATAAATCCATGGTGAGATTTGGGGATACCGTTATAATCAAAACGAAAATCACACACTACGACGGAGTGCGACTTCGCTGTGCATACGAGGTTTACGACAAGGAAACGGGCGAGCTTCGAAATGTCGGAAAGAGTGAGCATTGCTTCCTAAACGAGGACGGCACGAAACCGATTATTCTTCGCAGAAAAAACAAGGAAGCTCACGAGACTTTTTTGAGAAGCGTAGAAAAAGAATAAAGAGGATGTTTTCAACAATTTTCTTGTAAGCGTTGAAAACATTGATGTGAAAACAGAATTCAAGAGCGGCTGAACGGTCGCTCTTTTTCTTTTTTTGAAAAAAGGAGAAAATTTTCTGTTTAGAGGGAAAATTTGAATGAAAACGGGGGATGTGTGAAAGAGTAAACCGGGGAAATATCAAAAGTTTTTGCCACGCTTTTGGTAAAAAGCGTGCGGGTGTGAGCGGAGCCCACGGGAGGCACAAAGTGCCGACACAAAAAAGAAAGGCAAAGGAAAATACGACAAAAACGCAAAGCGTTTGCAGTCGGGCATTTTCCGTGCCGGGCTGTTCGCACAATAGAAATAAAGAACATACAATAACAACACAGCCGACCTGTTTGGAACAATGTAAAATATCAGACACAAAAATACATCATCCGATATTTCGCATTATGCAAAGCAAGTGACCGTATCCACTAATAGAATGATGTTATGTATCTCTCTTTGTGCGAAAGGTTCGGCTGTCTCGGTCAACTACGGTCGCTTCGCTCCCTAAAAGCACTCCGTGCTTTTGGTTTCCCTCATCAGCCTATCTTCTTTTTATCGCTTCGCTCTGTTCTTTCGTTTTTAACCACTGCTGTTTATTTCCCTTGTGGGCTCTGCCCACACCCGTTCGCTTTTTGAAAAAAGTGAAACCAAAAACTTTTGTATTTTAGCTAATTTAAATCGGAGGTTATTATGGAAAAAAATTACAATGTCATTAAGTTTGTGTTTTCAGCCGCCGCAGCATCTCTTTTTTCCTACTGCGGAAAGCTTGCCGTTCCCGTTTGCGTGCTTATTTTCACCATGCTTATCGACTATGCAAGCGGTATGGCAAAGGCTTATTGCAAACGTGAATTAAGCTCGAAAATCGGACTTCGCGGTATCGTAAAAAAGCTGTGCTGTTTAGCTATGGTGGCTGTGGGAACAGCTGCCGATTATCTCATTTCGCTTGGCTTATCCGATGCCGAAATTCCGCTTGGCTTGAGCGTCGGCTTATTGATTGCCGTTTGGCTGATTATAAACGAGCTTATAAGCATACTCGAGAATCTTTCGGCAGTCGGTGTTCCCGTGCCGTCATTCCTGACGGGCTTGATAGAAAGGTTGAAGCAATCGGCCGAAAAATAGACAAGCAGACGCAAAAAATCCCGACCGTTTTGGTCGGGATTTTCGTTATCAGTCTATTTCAACCGATACCTTTGTATTTGTTCTGGTAGCAGCGGATCTCATAACAACTCTGATTGCCTTTGCGATTCTGCCCTGCTTGCCGATTACTCGGCCCATATCGCTCTCTGCGACATGGAGGTGGAATACGAGTGAGCCGTTAGGATTTTCGTCGCAGCTTACCACTACTTCCTCGGGGTGTTCTACAAGACCCTGAGCAATAGTTTTAAGAAGTTCCTGCATATTAGTGTCCTTTCACTAAAAAGTGATTAGTCGATAACACCGTGCTTCTTGAAGAGAGCCTTAACAGTATCTGTCGGCTGTGCTCCCTTTGCAATCCAATCCTTAGCCTTCTCAGGATCAACCTTAACTACGCTTGGCTCCTGCATAGGATCATAGTAGCCGATCTCCTCGATGAAACGGCCGTCTCTCGGATAACGGGAATCTGCAACAACGATTCTGTAGAAAGGATTCTTCTTAGCACCCATTCTTCTGAGTCTGATTTTAACCATGGTAATTTTCCTCCAAAAATATAATGAAAATATTTATTTCAATATCAACCCGTTTACAGGTGAATATTTTTTACTGTCTTAGTGTTTGCGGATTACATGTCGTACGGTGGCATTGAGCCTGTTCCGCCCAATCCGCCCATACCGTTCATGCCGCCCATTGCCTGAAGCTGGCGCATTTTTCTCTTGCCCTTCTTGCCTGAGAAGGACTTGAGCATTTTCTGCATCTGCTTGAACTGATTGAGAAGTCTGTTGACATCCTCGACCTTCTGACCGCAGCCCGCTGCAATTCTCTTGCGGCGCTTTGCGTCGATAATCTCGGGATGAGATCTCTCCTCGGGAGTCATTGAAAGGATGATTGCAGCCGTTCTGTCCATGATTCTCTCGTCAATATCGAGATCGTCAACATTCTTGACGCCGGGCATCTTGGAAAGAATACCCTTGATCGGACCCATCTTTTGAACCTGACGGAACTGATCGAGCATGTCGTTGAGATCCATCTTGTTGTTCATGATTTTTTCGGCTGTTTTTGCTGCGGCTTCCTCGTCAAGCTTGTTCTGAGCGTCCTCGATGAGGGAGAGAACATCGCCCATTCCGAGAATTCTCGAAGCCATTCTGTCGGGGTGGAAAACCTCGAGGTCGTCGAGCTTCTCGCCTGTACCGGCATACTTAATCGGCTTGCCTGTTACCGCTTTGATTGAGAGTGCCGCACCGCCTCGGGTATCACCGTCGAGCTTGGTGAGGATTACTCCCGTGATGTCGAGAAGATCGTCAAAGCTTTTTGCTACGTTGACTGCCTCCTGACCTGTCATCGAGTCGACAACGAGAAGAATGTCTGTCGGCTCAACAGCCTCCTTGATTCTGCGAAGCTCCTCCATGAGTGCCTCGTCTATCTGAAGTCGGCCTGCTGTATCTATAATGACGAAATCGTTACCGTAATCCTTAGCGTGGGCAATAGCCTCTTTTGCTGTTTTTACGGGATCCTGATTTCCTCTTTCGAAAACCTCTGTCTCAGCCTGAGCACCGACAACCTGCAACTGCTTGATAGCTGCGGGACGGTAGATATCGCCTGCAACAAGAAGCGGTCGGTGACCCTGCTTTTTGAGCATCTTGGAAAGCTTTGCCGCATGAGTTGTTTTACCTGCACCCTGAAGACCGCACATCATAACGACTGCGGGCGGTTTTGACGGCTGATTGAGTCTCTCGGTAGCGCCGCCCATCAAAGCGGTGAGCTCCTCGTTGACTATCTTGATTACCATCTGAGCCGGAGTTAAGCTCTTCATAACCTCTTCGCCGATTGCTCTCTCGGAAACCTTGGCGGTGAAGTCCTTGGCTACCTTGTAGTTAACATCGGCTTCGAGCAGTGCGAGTCTAACTTCTCTCATTGCGTCCTTAACGTCTTGTTCTGAGAGCTTGCCCTTGCCTCTTAATTTTTTAAAGGAATTCGCAAGCTTGTCTGCGAGACCTTCAAATGCCATAATATTTCTCCTTTATTACTTATTGTCCGATAGAGCCGCCGCCGTATTTATTATGTCGGCTACGAGCTCGTCTATCTCAGTGTTGTGTCCTTCGTTTTTGTCCTTGATGAGAAGTGCACAGTCGCAAATCTTTGCAAGCGCCTCTTCTGTTTTGCGAAAACGCTTGACAAGACCCAATTTGTCCTCCATCTCCTGAAGCTCTTTTTCGCTTCGCTTGATGGCGTCTCTTACGCCCTGACGGGTGATTCCTCTTACCTCGCTTATCTCCGCAAGTGAGAGATCCTCGTAGTAGTAGCTCTCTGTGACTTCACGCTGAGTTTGAGTCAGCATCTCGCCGTAGAAATCAAGAAGATATGAAATTCTCAAATCCTTAGCCATATTCTGCCTCCTCTCAAAGTGTAAAGGATTTTTCTTTACAGCCTTTGAATTATACTATAAAAAATGCCGTATGTCAAGGACTGTGAAGCTTTTTTCTTTACAGCCGCAGACCTAATTTTAGTTGACTTTATTACGGCAAAATCTTAAAATGATTTTAGTTCGTTTTGAACGAAAGAAGGAAAGAGAGAAAGGATACAGAAAGATGATTTGTTTTAACTGTGACTACACAGAAGGGGCACATCCCGCCATTATCGATATGCTTGTTCGCACCAATATGGAGCAGACAGTCGGCTACGGCGAGGACGGATACTGCGAAGAGGCAAGAGAGTTCATCAAAAAGGCTTGCGAAAAAGAGGACGCCTACGTTCAGTTTTTGGTCGGAGGCACTCAGGCTAATTTAACGGTAATTTCTGCCGCACTCAGACCGCATCAGGGTGCAATTTGCGCAAAGACGGGACATATCAATGTTCATGAGTCGGGAGCCATTGAGGCAACGGGCCACAAGTGTATCGCTCTTGAGAGCGGAATAGACGGAAAGCTCACGGCAGAGGCTATTGACGAGTGCATCACGGCTCACTGGAATGACGAAACTCACGAGCATATGGTTCAGCCAAAGCTTGTTTATATCTCGGACTCGACAGAGAACGGCGGCGTTTACACAAAGGCGGAGCTGACGGCAATTCACGATGTTTGCAAGAAGCATAATCTGATTTTATATATCGACGGCGCAAGACTGGGTTATGCGCTCATGTCGCCGAAAAACGATGTCACACTGCATGACTTGTGCGAGCTTGCCGACGTATTCTATATCGGCGGAACAAAGGTCGGCGCAATGATGGGCGAGGCGGTCGTCATTATGAACGAGAGTCTCAAGGAAGACTTCCGTTATCTCATCAAGCAAAAGGGCGGAATGTTCGCAAAGGGCAGACTTCTGGGAATTCAGTTCCATGCTCTTTTCGAGAACGGACTTTATTTTGAGATTTCCAAGCATGCGATTGACGAGGCTTTCAAGATTGCAAATGCACTCAAGGAAGTCGGAGTTGAGTTTTTGACCGAGCCTGAGAGCAACCAGATTTTCCCGATACTTCCGAATTCCGTTCTCGAGAAGCTCTCCGAAAAATATCTGACCGCTTTCTGGTGCAAGATTGACGAGAACCGCTCGGCTGTGAGAATCGCCACAAGCTGGGCAACAAAGTCGGAGAATTCCGATGCGCTTATCGGGGATATTAAAGAGCTTTTGAAGGCTTGAGCTTAATTTGGTAAAGGTGGGGTGAATATGTCAAGACCGCTTGCTGTTTCGGGCTTTTCCTTTATGTGCGGCTCTGTCTTCGCATGTGTTTTACTCCATTTGGGATATGGCTTTTCTCTACTCGGAGCTTTGGCGGCGGTAATTTTGATTGCCGCGGTCATTTCATTCGTTTTGTCGAGAAATAAAATGAACACGGCAGTGCTGAGCTTTTTTGGCTTGGCACTGCTGTTGTGCTTTTTGCACGGCAAATATCTCATAGAGCCCGCTTACGGATTTGCGAACGGTGAAGAATATGATTTGTGCGGTACAGTTGAGGAGGTCGTTTATTATGACAGCTCGGCTCGGTTGACGCTCAAGTCGGACGATGTCGGTAAATTCAACTTGTATGTTCCCGTCCTGACGGTTGTTGATGTGGGCGACAGCTTTGAGGGCACTTTTACATTTGAGAAAAATACGGCAGAAATTTCCTCTGCAATAGCAGACGGGATTTATCTGAGTGCCGAGGAAACTGGCATAAGCTTCGAGAAAAACGAAAATGCCGGGAATACGCTTTTGAAAATACGGGAGCTTTTCGGCGACAGGCTATATTGCTGCTTTGACAGTCTTTCGGCTAAGGTGAGCGAGGCGGTTGTTACGGGAAATCGAAGCTTTTTGCCGTCGGATGTGTCCGATAGCTTTAAAACTGCGGGAGCGTATCATGTGCTTGTCATTTCCGGTATGCACCTTGCTTTGGCTGCAAGCTTTGTTATGTTTCTTTTCGGACTTCTTCCGATTTCGAGAAAAACGGTATATATTCTCGAGATGATATTCGTCTTTTTCTATATGCTCGTCACGGGCTTCGGCGTGTCCGTTGTCAGGGCGGGAATTATGCTGTTCGTGTGCACTCTCGGAAAAATCAGCGGCTCGAGATACGACCCCATAACATCGGTGATTTTTGCGGCAATGCTCATGCTGCTTAAAAATCCCTTCGCTCTGCTTGGACTTTCGTTTGTTTACAGCTTTGCGGCGGTTTTCGGAATAGAGATTTTCTATCCCGGGATGATGAGCTTTCTCGAGAAATACATAAAAAAGCTGCCGTACTTTCTTTCACTTGCCGCAGACGGGCTTTCCTCCGTTGTTTTTATGAGTATTTCGGCAAATATTATGCTGTTGCCGTTCGAGATGCTTTTCGGCACGGCAGAGCCGCTCAGAAGTGTTGTTGCGGGTACCCTTCTAAGCGTGCCGAGCACGGCGGTTGTCACAATAGGACTTATTTTTGCGTGCGTTCCGCACGGCTTTCATTTTTTGATTATGCCGCTAAGAGTGATTATGGCTTTGGCGGTGAGGCTGAGTCTTTTGATTACAAATTGTGCAGGAAAGCTTCCGTCCGTTACGGTAAGTCTCTTTGCGCCGCTTGCCTGCTTTCTGATGGCGGTACTGATTATACTCGGCATGATTTTCGTGCCCAAAAGAAAAGCGCTGACGGCAGTGTTTTGCTCTGTGTTTTTCGTTTTTATGAGTCTTGTCGAGATAGGATTTGCGAGAAATTCCGGCTTTTTGATTGTCTGCACTGGTTCAAAGGGATTCAGTGTGGCAAGCGTTCAGAATTCCGTTGCCGAAATTGTGGTGACCGATAATTCGACCGTGAGCGACATGAAGGAAGCTCTTCAAAAAATACACTGCGATAAGGTGAGTGTGGTTATTCTTCGTGACGGTTTGAGCGGCAGTGCGTGGAGTGAAATTTCCGAAACCGGATACCTTAAAAATTCATCGCGCTCGTATGATATGGAGGGGCTTCGCATAAGCGTGTTGCTTGACGAAAACAAGGATGTGCCAAGCTGTGACGTGCTTATCAGGAGAAGTCTTGCGTCAAAGAGCAGAAGTGATTGTACCTTTACGATTGCCGCAAGCGGTGATATAATAAAGGACAATTTGAGTTCGACGGCGGCGGGAAGATACTTGCTTGCCGAGGAAGACAAAACCATGATTATCGAAGTGAAAAACAATACGCTTTATTTTATCTGAAAAACAGCGAATCGGAGGGAATTTCCGTGCCTAATATGAGTCCTGATGTGTTAAAAAAGAATATTTCGAGCGGAGATTTTTCTGAGCTTTATGTGCTGTACGGCGAAGAGAAGTTTGCTCTTAAGTCAAGGGCAAAAAAGCTCATCGACAAAGCAAGCCCCGATAATTTCAGAGAGTTCAATCTCAATGAATTTACCTCGTCGGCTTCTGTGGATACGATTGCCGACGCCGCACTTGCCGTTCCGTTTATGGCGGAAAGAAAATGCGTCGTAGTCTCCGATTACGACATAAATGCACTGAGCGAGGTTGAGTACAAAAAGCTTGATGAGCTTATTTCGTCACTTTCCGATATGACGGTTTTGATTTTCGTCTATCCGACTGTTGTTTTTGAAAACAAGGGAAACTGGAGCAAGTTTCTGAAAAAAGCCGAGAAAAAAGGAATAATTACGGAGTTCAAGCCACTCGAGAAAAAGGAGCTTGTGCCGTATCTCGTGAGGTTTGCCGCAGACAGGGAATCGTCAATTTCAAGCAAAACGGTCGGCATGCTCATTGATTTTGTCGGAACGGATATGAACCGTCTTCGGGGTGAGCTTGAAAAGCTTTGCGCTTATTGCAAGGGCCGTGAGATAGGCTCTGCCGACATAGATTTGCTTGTCGCAAAAACCGCTGAAATCCGTGCGTTTGATTTGGTCAAAAATCTGATGAACAATAATTTCGGCTCCGCCTATTCGATACTCGACAGGCTCATTAAGGACAAGGAAAAGCCGCAGGTGATACTCGGAATGATCTCAAACCAGTATATTCATATGTACCGTGCAAGATGTGAGATTGAGTCGGGCAATAAGGCGGAAAATGCCGCTTCGTATGACCCCGCTTCCTACAAAGGAAGAGAGTGGATGCTCGCAAGCGCAGAGAGAAACGCATCGAGACTTTCCACCGCTCAGATTGTCGCTTGCCTTGATGTTTGCCTCGAAACGGATATGCTGATGAAAAGCTCCAGAATGGCAAGACTCGACGACGGCTATATTCTTTTGCAGGAGCTCATCTCAAAAATTCTTCTGATAACACGGGGAGAGAACAGGAGCAAAAATGGATAAAATCAAAATCTCTCAGGCTGTTGTCGTGGAGGGAAAGTACGATAAAATCAAGCTTGAAAATACAGTCGACGCACTGATAATCACAACAGACGGCTTCGGTATCTTCAAAAATGCCGAAAAAAAGGAATACCTGAGAAAATTAGCCGAGGAAAGAGGACTTCTGATAATCACCGACTCTGATTCGGCCGGCTTTATCATAAGAAATCATCTGAAGTCGTTCATAGACGATAAGCTTATTTTCAACGCCTATATTCCGTCCGTTAAGGGCAAGGAGAAAAGAAAAAATGCACCGTCAAAAGAGGGCACGCTCGGAGTCGAGGGAATATCGGGCGAGATGATTCTTGAAGCAATAGAAAAAAGCGGTGCACTGGGAAAGGGCGAAGAAGAAACCGACAGAAAAACCTATACTCTGTCCGACCTCTTTTCTATGGGCCTTAGCGGAACGGCGGACGCACGGGAAAGACGGGAAAGGCTTTTTGATTTGCTCGGCTTGCCAAAGCATATGAACACAAATTCGCTCATTAAATATATGAATACGGCGGACAAAAGGCTTGTGGAGAAAGCAATCGAGGCTCTTGATGAAAACTGAGAAAACGCTGATTATCGAGGGAATTCCTTGCAGAATGGTCAAAAGAAGCGGACGGAAAAATATATCAATAAGCGTGAACCTTGAGGGAGAATGCGAGATAAGAACGCCGCTCAGATGCTCCGAGGAAACCGTGCGGCATTATGTCAGATTAAATAAAAAATGGATAGAAAATGCCATAGAGGAGAAGAAGACAAAGCCGAACTACAACGTGAGTGAGGAGAGAATAAAGGAGCTTCGTGAGAGAGCAAAGGAAAAAGTACCCGGGAGAATCGAATATTACTGCAAGCGAATGGGGATAGAACCGCCCGATAAAATAACAATAACCTCGGCAAAAACAAGATGGGGCTCGTGCTCCTCAAAAAGGCATATCAATATCTCGCTTTATCTTATGCTTTATCCCGATGAGGCGATAGACTATGTTGTAGTGCATGAGATAGCGC
>CAVKLS010000052.1:0-9401 GCA_963657025.1 bacterium
ATTGTTTATCTGTGTGTAGTCCATTGGGAGAAAACAGACAGTATGGCTAATAAAGAACTGCGAAGGATGAGCCGTTCGGAGCTCATAGAGATAATCTATGCGCTTGAGGGCAACGCAGATCGTTTGGAAAAGGAAAATGAGGAGCTGAAACAGAGGCTTCGGGAGCGAGAGATTAAAATAGAAAACGCAGGCTCGATAGCCGATGCGGCTTTAAGCCTTAATGATATTTTCAAGAAGGCTGACGAAGCGGCAAACGACTATATTCTTTCAATAAAGAAAATAAAGGAAGACGCTTCAAAGGAGCTCGAAGAGCTTAAGGAGCTTAAGAAAAGGTACGAGGGGTCGAAAAATAACGAAAAACCCAAAGGTGACAGCTGATGGGAGAGAGATTGAATAAGGTTGAGCTGCCGTCCATTGACGAGGTTACCAAGGAGAGGGACAGGCTGGCTTACAGAAAGAAGTACCGAAGGGTACTGATGAGCACCGTCGGAGCAATCTTGGTTGTAGCGGCGGTTGCGGTGTTGCTTGCGACACTTATTTTCCCCGTGCTCAAGGTTTCGGGCACAAGTATGGAACCTACGCTTTACGATCAGGATATTCTCCTGCTTGTAAAGAACAAGAACTATACAACGGGAGATTTGGTGAGCTTCAGCTGGCAGAATAAACTGCTTATTAAAAGAATAATCGGAATGCCAGGTGATATTATAGATATCGCAGAGGACGGTACGGTAAGCGTAAACGGTGAGGTTCTCGATGAGCCTTATGTCGATGAGCTTGCGCTCGGCGAATGTAATGTTGAGTTCCCGTATCAGGTTCCCGAAAACAGATATTTCGTTCTCGGTGACCACAGAAGCGTTTCGATAGATTCAAGAAACACTTCTATCGGGTGTATAGAAAAAACGCAGATTGTCGGAAAGGTTTTCCTGAGGGTTTGGCCATTCAGCAGATTCTCTCCGATAAGCTGACGGATTGATAAATTTTCACTTTCACTTGTTTTACAATACCTTTACGGTATGTAAAGCGAACAAATTGCCAATAACCGCATTTGCGGTTGTCGATAAAGCATTTAGTCTTTCACTTTTGATTGTTTAGGATATTTTTGAGAGGTAGAGGGAATGAAAACAGTTGTTAAAGATTATGTCACGAGGTTCGAAAAGAACCACAAGCGGCGTAACCGTTTTATCGCTATGTTTTTGTGCTTGTCTCTCCTGACCTCACTGGTGGTTAACCGTGAGCTTGCCGGTACGGGTATTGCCGCAACGGCGGATTATATCTGCGGGCAGGAGGAACACACGCACGATGAATCGTGCTACGAGCTTGCTTGCGGACTTGAAGGGGAGAAAGCAGACCTTGATTTCGCTACTCTTTATGAGGACGAAAGATTGGGCACACTCGAGGCGGCTAACGCTTACGAAGAGCAATTGAATGCTTATAATGAGCAGCTGAATTCACAGAGCGAAAGCAGTGAAGGCGAAGAGCTTTACAGCGAAACACCTACTGCTCCCGTGCATGTTCACGACGCTTCCTGTTATAAGCTTGTCTGCGATATCACACCGCATGTTCATTCGGCAGAGTGCATTGCACCGACAGATGAGGATGAAAATTCCGAGAACGGCGAGAACGATATCAATGCGATAAGCGAGGACGGCGAGAGTTCGGAAGACAGCGAAGTGAGTGCTCAGGACCTTGATTTCGACAAGGACGACACCATTGACGAAAATGAGCATAATGCGCATCCGATGGTAGATGTTGCAACGAATCTTAACTTCACTGTGCAGAAGTACAACACAAACAATAAAAAATGGGAAACTCTTGAAAGCGGTGCAACAATTACCGATGGCGACGAGCTTAAGACTACGATTACATATACGATACCTCATTCCGTTGTTACAGAAAAGGCTTATATCATCACATATAATCTTCCTGAGGGATTTGATGTTAGCAACATGGATGCGAGTGTCAGAAAGGGATATGTTTCGGGTACTATCGGTACGGTTTCGAAGGGCGGAACATCTGCTGAGGATTCTTGGGGTATTTATTCAATTGACGATAGTGGACATATTCAGATAGCCTTTAACGAATCATTCTTTGCAACAAACGATGACTTCTCAGGTGGTCTTACCATTCAGGGTAAAGCTAAAGTTAACGGTACATCCGAGGTCACAACGATAACCTTCGATGGTAATGGTCCCACATTTAATATCGTTCCCAAGGCAGAGGCTAAAGATCTCTCTGTCACAAAGACGGCAGGCAAGGTCAAAGACGGAAAGATTACTTATACCGTGACGGCTACTTCAACGACAGGAACCGACAATGCCGTTAACATTGAAGATACGATTTGGATGAACGGGTTGAACAGCGTCACAATCGGTGATGTAAAGGTTGTTGATGCAAACGGCAATCCTGTTACACCGACAAGCTCGACAATTAGCGGGAACAGCATGAAGCTTGAGCTTCCGAAGTTTGAAAGCGCAGGTACCTACACAATTACATATACTGCTGATGTTAGTGATATAAAAGAGTGGACTGATGGTTCAGCATCGGTCGGAAACTCCGTTGTTGCTAAAGACGGAAGCAATGAGAAGGGCAGAGCTAACACTTCAAGCGTGGTTCAGGATCCACTCATCAATAAGCAAGGTTGGATTAACGGCACAAATACGGGAATAGTTTGGACGGTTACCATTAACCAAAACAAGAGCGAAGATGTTGCCGGTGAATGGCAGATTAGCGATACGCTTGACAGTTCATCTATCGACTGGTCAAAGGTTACAGATTTAAAGGTAATTAAGACTGATAAAAATAATATTCAAACTGATGTTAAGGACGAATTTGTAAACAACAATTACAGCAAATTAAATGTCGAAGCGGGCTGTTCGTATACGATTACATACACAACACCTGTTGAGATAAAGAGTGAAGAGTATAAAGTAACAAACAGTGCTATCGTTGTTCCACCCGGTGATGGTAAGCACTACAAGTCTGACGGCACTGTAGTGGTTAAGCCAAAAGATGAGTTCCCAAGCAAACAGACAACGGGTTCAAGTACGGCAATCACCAATACTACCACGAGAGAACAAGGATGGTCTGTCACACTCAATCCGACGGCAGGGTCAAGCTCTACTATAGTCATTGAGGATAGCCTCTATGATGAAAACGAAAATTACAATGCTGATGTCCACTGGTCGACTTTAACTGAGCTCAACAAGTGGTTCAAGGCTAACACGGTAGAGTATACCGCTTCGATAGTCGGATATGATGTAAACGGCAATCAGGTTACTGACGAAAACGCTAAGGTGGTTAGATTCAAACTTACTCTTACACCGAAGACCACATGGAGCGGAAACACAATCACTCCTACCTATTACTCGGTATTTGAGACCAAGGATATGAATGATGGTGACACAATCGCCGTTGTCAATAAAGCACAAAATGAGAACGGCATTGCGCACGAGTCGAAGGCTACTTACACTAAGAGTTCTACATTTAATAAGTATCTTGTTTCAAAGCCGAATTCTTACACTACAAATTACATAAGCGGAAGCACAACAGTCGATTATACAAAGCTTGAGGATAAAAAACTTACTTATAGAATTTACCTCAAACCGAGCGACAATAACGAGATAACCGTAACGGATACCATTCCTGAGGGAATGACGCTTTCGGCTGACGATGTTTCGGTTAAGCTTGTAAGCGGCTATGACGATAACAGCAGTAATACAAGCGGTCATTACGATGATAACGGCAACTGGGTGTCTTACGACCTCAATGCAGAGGGAAACAAGCCAACGATTACCGTTTCTGAGGATAATGTTCTCACGGTTGTAATTCCTGCGGGCCGTCCGTCAGCGTTCTACGATGCTGAGAATAAGGCTTCTTATGCAATCGATTATACGGTCACAGTAACAGATGAGTACTGGGAAAGCATAAAGAATAACGACAAAACTTACACCAACGTTGCAAAATGGGGTGACAAAGTAACTAAGGTTGATACCGAAATCAAGAGAACCGTAGACACACTTCAGAAAACCGGTGAGCAGATTAAGGATGCTTCGGGCAAGGTTACTAACAGTATTCGCTACTGGGTTATAATCAATCCTACGGGTGAAACTCTCAACGACGGTAATCCGATTAAGCTTACCGATAAGATGAAAAAGAGTGATGAAGTTAAGGTTTCGGTTGACCTTGCTAACGTTAAGCTTTATTCCTACAATTACAAAAATGCTGAGAATCATTATATAGGTTCGGAAATCGACAGCGATGTATTCACATCAAGCTACGATGAATCCACGAACACCTTTAATATGACGATTCCTGACGGAACGGCTATGGTTCTCTCGTATGTTTACACAGTTGACAATATGAATAACCAGAAAGAGATTTCACTTTCCAACAGTGTAACTCTTGAGGGTAAAACTACCATAAGTAAAGAGAATAAGGTTACCGTTCAGGAGGCTTCTTCCTCAGCTTATGTCACAAAGACAAACACACTCACAATCGTCAAGGTTGATGAGGACAGGTATCAGAAGCCGCTCCCGGGTGCTGAGTTCGATGTATATCAGTATTCCAATAGTGTTTGGAGCAAGATTAACGAAAGCAGTCTTGTAACAAATGATAAGGGTACTACATCATTCTCGCTCAAGAATATAACAAGAGATACTCTCTATTACTTCCAGGAGACAAAGGCTCCCGAGGGATACTCGTTAAGCGACAAGAAGTACTATTTTGTACCGCTTGACAGTAATACGGCAGTAGACACATGGGTTTCCGCTAACAGCGTACTCATGAATACCGAGGGAATCACAAAGAGCGATATCATCTTTATCGAATACAACGGCTACGGAACGGTTTATGTACCGAATAAGCTCACCACACTTCAGGTAAAGAAGCTTTGGTTTGACTATGAGGGCAATGAGGTTTCGGGAACACAGGATATTCAGGTTCAGCTTTATCAAAATACTAAGTATCTTGAATACAAGACGGTGACGGTTTGCTGGTACACCGGTCCTTCAGATAATATGACACTTCAAAACACTACTGAAATCCAAGTTAAACCTGGCACAGAATTTACATTCTCCAGTAGGTATTGGAACAATTGGGGTGCTCTTAGCTTAACGCGAAGTGACACAGGCGAAAGTTATACATTGTATGGTGACAGCGATAGTGTAGTAACTCAGAGTATAGGAGTTATAAATGATGATATTACATTGTCTCTACACTGTATAGATAATGTATATAACGCTATGAATGCAGGAGACCTTTCGTGCACCTACACAGAGGCTGAATGGGTTTCAGACGACGCTGTTCCTTACGGCGAACCGATAACCTTAAGTAAATCTAACGGCTACACCTACAAGTGGGAGGATCTTCCGACCGCTAATGACGGCAAAGAGATTTACTACACGGTTCAGGAAATCACCGATTTGGGTTCAAGTTACACCGTAACCTATGTTAACAACACAGGTGTTCAGACGGGTGTTATCACAGTTAACAACAAGAAGAACACCAAGAGTGAGCCGTACAAGCTTCCCGAAACGGGCGGCAGCGGTACAACACCGTACTTATTCAGTGGACTTGCCATTATGGCGGCTTCGCTGACAGTAATATATTTAAAAAGACGTAAAGGGGAGGGCAAAGCATGATTAACTTAATTGTGCTTACCCCAAGCCTTATGGGAATGCGTCTTGAAAAACATACACAAAGTATTGTTTTATGAAAGTGAGGATAAACATTATGACAAAGAAGCTATTTGCTGTTTTATTAGCAATTGCTACAATGGTTTGCATGGTAATTCCTGCAAGCGCATCGGTTGATTTAAGCAACCATACTTACGAAGCTTATCAGATTTTCACAGGTACAGTTAATGAAGAGGGCGATCTCGAGGACATTCAGTGGGCAGAGGGCTATGATTATACATCACTTCTTAAAGCTCTCGGTCTTGATTCAGACGCAACAGCAGCTGCAGCAGCTAAGGCTATCACTGAACTGAGCGATGCACAGGCTTTCGCAGCTACAGCTTACAACTGCAAGGGCACTGTTTCACCTGTAAAAGGAACAGGCTCAATCACATTTGCTACAGCAGGTTACTATGTAATCTACGATACAACAGATGTAAGTGCTAAGGTTGACGCTAAGAACCTTACTCTTCTCAAGGTCGTTAATGCAGGCGAAGCAGTCACACCTAACGTGAAGACTGACGTTCCTTCTTTCGAGAAGAAAGTTAAGGACACAAACGATTCCACAGGCGATACAACAAGCTGGCAGGATTCCGCTGACTACGATATCGGCGACACAATTCCTTACAAGCTCACAGCTACACTCGGCGACATCTCTAAGTTTGACTACTACTACCTTGAGTTCAATGATAACATGACTCATCTCACACTCGTTGATAATTCCGTACAGGTTAAGATCGGCGGCGAGAACGGCACAGATATCACAAATTCTGCAACTGTAACTTGGGACGCTGCTTCCAAGAAGCTTACAGTTTCCATCAATGATGTTAAGGCACTCGGTGCTCAGTCCAACCAGCAGGTTGTAGTTCTTTACAACGCAACACTTGATTCTGACGCAGTTATCGGCTCAGTTGGTAACCCGAACACAGCTGACCTTACATTCTCCAACAACCCGAACAACACAGGCGACGGCACAAGCAAGCCGACAGACACAGGTAAGACTCCTGAGGACAAGAACATCGTATTCACATACAAGGTTCATGTTGATAAGACAGATGAGAAGAATCAGCCTCTTAAGGGCGCAGGCTTCACACTCTACAAGAAGGATTCAGCAACAGGTGATTATGTAGCAGTTGGCTCTGAGGTTAAGGGCGCAGAGATGACAAGCTTCGAGTGGCTCGGTGTTGACGACGGTGACTACAAGCTCGTTGAGACAACAGTACCTACAGGCTACAAGAAGATGGAAGACAAATTGTTCACAGTTAGTGCAGATCATGAGGTGCTTTCTGACAATCCTCAGCTCACAAAACTTGACGGTGGTGATCTCGGAACAGGCGAGGTAAGCACAGGCGCAATCACAGCTACAATTATTAACAACTCAGGTGCTACACTTCCGTCAACAGGCGGCATCGGTACTACAATCTTCTATGTAGTCGGTGGTGTTCTTATGGCTGGCGCATTCGTTCTCCTTATCACAAAGAAGAGAATGAACCACGATGCATAAGAAAAGCTTAAGCTTATCTTAAACATAACGCTTAAACCGAAACTTAGATATTGAATTTAATTCAAAACTATGTTATTATTGTTCAAGTAAACAACTGATTTTTTGCTTGAACGTAGCTTGAAATATTCAAGGTGGGCGAATCCCACGCCCACCTGAGTATTTTAATTATATTTTCTGCAATAACATCAGGGAGTGACCCATGAAAAAACATATAAGCACAATTGTATTAGTCCTAATATTTTTCGTGGGCCTTTCCGTGCTGTTATATCCGACAGTGAGTAATTATATCAATGTGAGACATTCGACTCAGGTCATCTCGAACTACGACGAAGCAGTAGCCGAGCTGAGCGAGAAGGATTATTCCGATTACTTCGAGGCGGCGGATGAATATAACACGGCTCTTGCTAATGATCCGTCTGCCTTTGCTATTCCCTACAAGATCGAGAATTATGACACAACTCTTGATATCACGGGAACAGGCATCATGGGATATATTACGATAGATAAGATTAACGTTCAGCTTCCGATTTACCACGGAACAAGCGAGGGCGTACTTGAGGTTGGCGCCGGTCACCTCGAGGGAACAAGCTTACCTGTCGGCGGCGAGAGTACCCATGCGGTTATTTCGGCTCACAGAGGCTTGCCGAGTGCGACGCTTTTTTCCAATCTCGATAAGCTGGAAGTGGGAGACACATTCAAGATAACGGTTCTCGATAAGGTTTTGACCTATGAGGTCGACGATATTGCGATAGTCCTTCCTGAGGAAGTGGACAAGCTTCAGATTGAAGAGGGAAAGGACCTCGTAACACTTCTTACATGTACACCCTACGGTGTTAACACTCACCGACTTTTGGTCACGGGACACAGAGTTGCCACGGAGGAAGAGGAAACAGAGATACGTGTTACTGCCGAGGCATTCAAGATTGAACCGATTAAGACAGCACCGATCATGGCGATACCGCTGATTGTAATTCTGTTGATTATAGTTATAGTGAAGACAAGAACGAAGAAAACCAAACGGGGTGAAGAAAATGACAATTAAATCAGTTTTAAACCGTTTTGCAGTAGGACTGATGACCGCTGCTGTTGTGGCAATGGGAAGCTTCTCGGCTTTTGCCGAAAGTGCCGACAACGAAAAGCCTGATTTGGAGGCAAAAAATTCAGTTACAATCACACTCAAAAATGCTGACGGAAGCAAGCTTGTTTCGGGAGCAGAGTTCGCTCTCTATAAGGTAGCCGATATCACTTATGATGACGGAGACCTTGTTTACAGCCCACTTAGCGGATATGGCGTAACAGAGATTACCGAGAGCAATCTCACCGATACGGCTTTTGTTTCGAGCCTTGAGAAGAATGCCGCAAATGCCGTGGCAAACGGAAGCACCGCTTCTGACGGAACGCTTAAATTCTCAGAGCTTGACAGCGGATTATATTTGCTTGTCAATACAAAGTCGGCAGACGGCTACGAGAAGATTAATTCCTTCTTAGTTACAGCACCGTCAAAGGTAGACGGAGTTTGGGTTTATGATGTTGATGCTGCTCCTAAGATGGAGGCTGCGGTCGAGAAAACACCCACACCTACACCTACCGCCACACCGCCTGCAAATATTCCTCAGACGGGACAAATGAATTGGCCGATTCCTGTATTGGCTGTTTCGGGCTTGGTGCTTTTCTCGGTAGGTTTACTTTTAAAGAAGAGTAGAAACAACAAAGATGAAGCATAAGTTAGGAAATATATGCATGGCTTTAGGGATAGTGTCGCTACTGGGGGCAGTATCCCTATTCTTTTATAACAGAACCGAGGCAGACGCCGCAGGAAAGGCAAGCGAGAGTGTTCTTCAGATTATGGAGGAGGAATACGGCGTAGTGCCTGAGAGTACGGTGCTGATGCCGGAGCTTTACACCGACAAAGAGATGAAAAGCACCGAGATTGACGGAAACGAATATATCGGTTACATCTCGATACCGTCGGTTAATATCTATCTTCCGATTATGAAGGACTGGAGCTATGAGGGCTTGAAAATTGCTCCCGGGCGTTTCTCCGGCTCACTTTATACGGATGATATGATAATAGCGGGACACAACTACATCACACATTTCGGGCCTATTGAGTCGCTTTCAAGCGGAGACGATGTCACAATTACAGATATGGAGAATAACGTCTGGCAGTACAAGGTTTTGTGGATTGAGGTTATCGACGGAAGCGACGTCGAGGGTATGATGGC
>CAVKLS010000053.1:0-9336 GCA_963657025.1 bacterium
GAATCGAACCGAAGGACGCACTCCTCGTCATAAAGCGTATGACGTACTATGAGGGCACGCCGATTACGGTTGACCACGTGAGAATAATCGGAAGCTACTATGAAATTGAAATCTCGGGAAGAGGTCGCAGTAAATCATGAATGAAGACGAAAAAAAAGCACTGTGCAGACAGATTGATATAAGCTGTGTAAGAGCCTTTCACACAAAAGAAGAAATCGACGTTATGATACTTCTCGCAAAGAAATATCACTTTGCGGCAGTCTTTGCCTTGCCCTGCTACACAGCCTACGTCGCAGATAAGCTAATGGGATACGATGATATCCATGTGGGAGGAGTTGTCAGCTTTCCGAGCGGAGGCGCAGACACCGCAGTTAAAGCACTTGAAACAAAGGACCTCATCGCTAAAGGCTGTAAAGAAATCGATATGGTTATGAATTTAGGCTTACTTAAAAACGGCGGGTTCAATGCCGTAAAAGACGATATATCCGCCGTAAGAAATGCCTGTCCAAACGCAATTCTCAAGGTAATTATCGAAGCGCCTCAGCTCAGTGACGAGGAGATAAAATCAGCCGTACAAATTTGCATCGAGGCGAAAGCCGACTATGTGAAATCAAGCACGGGCTGGTACTCCGAGCACCCAACCACAGTCAGGGATATCGAGGCTATGGCAAAATACGCAGATGGAAAAATCAAAATCAAAGCCGCAGGCGGAATTCGCTCACTTGAAACAATCAGAAAGATGCAGAATTTAGGTTGTTCAAGATTCGGTTTGGGCGTGAAAGGTATCGGATTTGTTACTGATTTATAGATAAATAATGTCGTCTACTGTGAATTTACTAAATATAAGGGTCAAAGTTTGATGACTTTTACATAATGTTTTGTGTTGTAAAAGATAACCTTTCGATGATATAATATACGTGTAAGGGCGTTAAAAAATAACGCAGTGTATTGTTAAGCTTTTTTAAGCGAAAGGAGTGTTTTTTCACATGAAAGGTTATGCAATGCTGAAAATCGGCTCATCAGGCTGGATTGAGAAGGATCGTCCTCAGTGCGGACCTATGGACGCTATCTGCAAGCCGCTTGCAGTCGCAATCTGCACATCGGATGTTCACACAGTTTGGGAGGGTGCTATCGGCGACCGTCACAACATGATTCTCGGTCATGAATGCTGTGCCGAGGTTGTTGAGGTCGGCTCTCTCGTCAAGGACTTCAAGCCCGGCGACAGAGTTCTCGTTCCAGCAATCACACCTGACTGGAATTCCCTCGAGGCTCAGGCAGGATACTCCATGCATTCGGGCGGCATGCTCGCCGGTTGGAAGTTCTCCAACTTCAAGGACGGTGTTTTCTCCGAGTATTTCCATGTTAACGATGCAGACGGAAACCTTGCCCATCTTCCGAGCAGCATAGATGTCGTTGACGCTTGTATGCTCTCCGACATGGTTCCCACGGGCTTCCACGGCGTCGAGCTGGCTGACGTACAGTTCGGTGACACGGTTCTCGTGGTCGGTATCGGCCCCGTCGGTCTTATGTCCGTTGCAGGCGCAAACATGCGTGGCGCATCGAGAATCATAGCAGTCGGCACGAGACCGGTCTGTGTCGAAGCCGCTAAAAATTACGGCGCAACAGATTTTGTAAGCTACAAGGACGGTCCCATCTACCAGCAGGTTCTTGATATGACGGACGGAAAGGGCGTTGACAAGGCTGTTATCGCAGGCGGCGGAGTCGAGACCTTCTCGGAGGTTATCAAGTGCTTAAAACCGGGCGGAAAAATCGGTAACGTCAACTATCTCGGCTCAGGCGACAACATAGATATTCCCCGTGTAGAATGGGGTGTCGGAATGGGTCACAAGCAGATTAACGGCGGACTTATGCCGGGCGGCAGACTTCGCATGGAGAAGCTCGGCTCACTTGTTTCGGGCGGAAAGCTTGATGTTAAGCCTCTTTCAACTCATGTATTTGAGGGTTGGGAGCATCTTGAGGAGGCATTATTCCTCATGAAGGACAAGCCGAGAGATTTGATTAAGCCTGTCGTAAAGCTTGCCGACTGATTGGATTATTTTAACTTATGAAGGTTCTGATCGTATCGGGCTTTCTCGGAGCAGGAAAAACAACCTTTATCCAAAAGCTTTCCGAGGCAAGCCAAAAGAAATTTGTTATTCTTGAAAATGAATACAGTGCAAGCGGAATCGACGCCGCAAGGCTCTCTGGCGCTCAAAACGATAATATCTGGGAGATGACCGAGAGATGTATTTGCTGTACGGGACAAAAGGACTTTGCGACCTCTGTTCTCACCATTGCCAACGCAGTCGACCCCGAATTTCTCGTTGTTGAACCGACGGGAATCGGAAGGCTCAGCAGAATAATCGAAAATCTCAAGCAAATTGAGTATGAGAGAATTGTTCTGCTTGCACCGATAACAGTTGTTGACATACTTAGCTTTGACCGTTATCTCGGAGAATATCCCGAGCTGTACAGAGATCAAATCAGCTTTGCCGATACGATTATTCTTTCAAAGACGGAAGCTTCTGATTCAGACGAAAAAAATCGTGTTGTTTCCGCAATAAAACAGCTTAATCCAAACGCAAAAATAATCACGGATTATCAGGCGTCCATGAGTTTCTCCGACTACACTGCCTGTCTTGAAAAAACTTGGGACAAACGGGAAATTCCCCTCGAAAAGAATGAACCTGATATTCTCCCCGATGTTTTCTCGATAGAAAATATCAGCATAGATTCTCCAGAGAGATTTTTGGTCTTTCTGGAGGATATAATCCACGGATGCTACGGCAATATAGTGCGCTCAAAGGGACTGCTGAAAGCAGGAGACTGTTCACTTCAATTTGATGTTGCCGACAGCCGATACAGCGTAATCGGTTATGACGGAGACGCACCCGCAAAGCTTGTATTCATCGGCGAAAATATTGACCGTGAAAAAATCCGTGAACAATTCGACTCGAATATCAGAGCAAAGAGAATCTTCTTTCACTCGGGAGCAAAAGTGAAAAACCACCAAATCAATTAGGCATACAAAACTTTGATTAAGCTTTTCATCTCGCTTTCGGTAAAGTCTTCAATCTGATATTGCTCAAAATAAGGCAACAAGTGCGTACCATTTCTCGGTGCGCACTTTTCTTGTTCTATATTCCTTCAATCATCTTGATAATTTCCTCTTTTTCCCTGATGTCTTTTACTATCTGAATAAATACATCAGTTACAAAAGCAAACTGCTTATCGGCATTTAATCTAAAAAATTCGCTGACAACACATAGAATGAGACATACTTCATCATATCCGATTAAATCAACTTCCACAACAACTACCGTATTCAAAACAAAACTGACTCCGCTTGAAAACGAAGTCAGTTTGTTGTTTAAAATTTAATTTCTGCCAATTAGACTGTTTTTGTAATGTCGGCTCAATCCGGGGACAATCTTGACTACCGCCGAATATTACTTGGTTTTAACCGCCTTTGTACTGCTCCACGCTGAATAAAGCTTCTTGCTCTTTCCGTTAATCGTGACAGTCTTGTAGGTTCTTATCTGAACATAATACGTAGTCTTTCTCGATAGACCCGAAACCTTGAGACTTGATGAAGAATTATTCGATACATATCTATATGTGGAACCGGACATATTGCTCTTCTTGGAATATCTGATGAGATAGCCGCTTGTCTGGGTCTTCTGAGTGTTCCAGTAAACTCTGAAGCAAGTGGAGTAATTTGCGATTTTCTTGACGGTTGTTTTTGGCGGAACGATATCAAACGAAAGATTTGTTGTTCCCTTATAGTTGCCCTTGAAGGTAACCTTAACCGTGTATCTGCCGACATTCACATGCTTAGAGGGATATGTCACCGTGTAATCCGTGCCGTTTTTAAGCACAGTGCCATTGCTGTCCTTAACGCTTACGGTCGGGGTTCTTGTAGCCCCTGTGTAAGCAAATTTAGTATAGTTCAGCTTAACCTCAGCGATTTTGTAGACAGTGCTTGTCTTGGAAGCTCCGCAGACAGAGCACTTTGTGATTTTCTTTCCGTTACTGCTTGTCGTTGCAGGTGTTACCGTTGTGGTGTACTTGTGACCCGTCGCTTTAATTGTCTTTGAAGCTACCTTATAACCGCAAACAGTACAAGTTTTTTCTTCCGTATATCCGTTTGCGGTACACGTAGCGGCTTTTGCCTTTTTAGTCACTTTGTAGCTGTGACCAGACTTGCAATTGCTCATAAAGACAATTTTCGGCTCGGTTTGATTACCGCCGACAAGCTCGTCTTTATTTATGCTGTTCCAGTTTTCTTCTGTACCGACATAATTTAATGCGCTTAATTTTGTGCAATAGTTAAACGCTCTGTATCCGATTGAAGTCACGCTTTTCGGAAGAGTAATGCTTGTTAAACTCGTGCATTGTGCGAACGCAGAATCTCCTATGGTTGTCACGCCGTCAGGGAAATTTATACTTGTTAAACCGTTATCGCCCAAAAATGCATAGCTTCCTATTGTTTTTACGTTTTTACCGATTTTTATGCTTGTTATACCTGTTCTGCTTCCGTCTGCCGAACCGCCGCAAACCGCAAACGCATAATCCTTTATCGTAACCACGCTGTCGGGAATTACCACGCTCGTTAAGTTGCCGCAAGCACCGAACGCATATTCTCCGATCGTTTCAACGCTGTTTCCGATTTTAAGGTCTTTGAGCTTATCACAGCTGAAGAATGCATAGTCTCCGACAGAAGTCACGCTGTCGGGAATTGTTATGCTTTCAAGGCTGTTGCACTCAAAGAACGCACTGTTTCCGATAGAAGTTACGCTTTCGGGAATTGTGATGCTTATGAGGCTCTCACAGCCGTAAAACATATTGTCTCCGACAGAAGTTATACCGTCAGGAATTTCTATGCTCCTAAGGCTTTTGCAGCTGTAAAAAGCTCTGTCTCCGATAGTAGTGACGCCGTCAGGGATTTCAACGCTTGTTAAACTGCTGCAATTGGCAAATGCGAAATTACCGATTACAGTCACGCTGTCAGGGATTGTAACACCGGTTAAACTGCTACAGCCGCTAAACATATTGTCTCCGATAACCGAAATGCCGTCGGGGAACGCAAAGCTTTCAAGACTTTCGCAGCCGTAAAATGCACAATTGCCGATATAACTCACATTGTCGGATATGGTAACACTTTTTAATCCTTTGCAATCTATGAACGCATAATTTCCGATAGAAGTCACGCTGTCCGGGATAGTAATGCTTGTTAAGCCGGTGCAGGCATTGAACGCATAAGTTCCGATAGATGTCACACCCTCGGGAATTATTACGCTTTCAAGGCTTTCGCAACCATAGAACGAAGCGTCTCCTATTGACTCCAGACTGTTTGGAAGGCTTACGCTTGTGAGACTGCTGCAATTAAAGAACGCAAATTTTTCTATTGAATCAACACCCTCAGGAATGCTTACACTTTTCAGATTGCCGCAACCGTAAAATGCAGATACTCCGAGTGAAGTGACACTTTCGGGAATGCTTATATTTGTCAGACTGCCGCAGCCCTTGAACGCATAATTTCCTATGGAAGTCACGCTGTCAGGAATGCTCACGCTCGATAAATTATTGTTCCCCTCAAAAGCGGATTCGCTTATCGAGGTGACGCCCTCTTTGATTACCACGCTCTCAAAGCTATACGCTTTATAGCTTCCGCTCGTGTCCATTGCGCCGTTGCCGCTGATTGTAAGAACATAGTTAGCGTCAATTGTCCAGGTCAAACCGTCGCCGCAGGTGCCCGATGCCGTGATATTTGATATTGCTTCGGCATAAGACCGGCGGTCGGTTTCTTCCTCGTCCTCACTGACTTCGGTGCTTTCCTCGCTCGGCTCCTCTGTCGGCTCAGGTGTTGCCGAAGGAGCTTCTGTCGGCTCAACCGTCGGTGTGACGGTAGGTTCTGCAGTCGGCTCTAAAGTCGGTTCAGGTGCAGACAAAGCATCTTCTTCAGAAAGCTCTTCGGTTACAGAGATTTCTGTTTTGCTCTTGTCCTCTGTTTCTTCTGCAAACGCTGTCGGCATTGCACCCAGCGCCATCAAGGCACTGAGCAAAATCGCCGCAATTCTCTTGCTCATAATTATACCCTCCGATTTGAATAAAAATAGATTATATAAGATATATTAGCATTCTGTACCGCTTTTGACAAGATACTTAAGCAATACTTCAATCAATAATTTTTCCGACACAATAATAGGACAGAACAGCAGAGAAGAAAAAAGTGAGGAACGCTTTATTTCGTCCCTCACTTTTTGTTTATTTGTTTTTCAAGCCTTTATCAATATGCGCTTCCGACAAACTCATCGCTCACGCTCTGCTCCGTAAGCTTGCCGCCGCTTACGTTCTGCTCGACAACACCCGAATAGTACTTGTCGCCTCGAATGTCCGTGAGGACTACGGTATTAAGATATGTTCCGTCGGAAATATCGCTCATTTCAACCTTTGTGAGCTTGTCGTAAATGATGTAATCTCCGTCAGTCTTGGTCACGCTTCCGTCCTCTGCGTTGTAAACATCATATACGGGGACAATGCTGTCGCCTGCCTCAAGCTCTGTGTTCTGCTTTGCGGAAATATAAGCCGATGATGCCTCGTCCTCGGCAACAAGCTTGGTTGCGCCCTTGATGCTTGCCTCGCCCGTTGCCTTGTCGAATGAAATGAGAAGGTAATAATCGCTATAATTAATCTTTACGGGGCTTCTGTAGGTTACTGCGCTGTCAGTCTCTGAAATAATCTCAGTGTAAAGCGGCTGACCGTTAATTGTAATCCACTTTCCATCAAAGCTTGTGCTTACAACGCCGTCATCGCCGATGTTTGCCGTTGCGCTCTCGCCGTAATATGTGATTGTGCCCTCGTCCTCGTCGTACTTTCCGAGCTCCACATTTGCCTTCTGAGCGTTTGTGTTCTGTCCGTCTGTGAGAGCGATTGAGTAATCATTCTCGCCGAGAGTAATCTCGTTGAAGGAGAACTTCTTGAGCTCCGCTGTGTCGATTACCTGAGCCGTGCCGTAGCCCTTGTCTGTCGCAAAGGTCTGATATTCGTCATTGAGGCAACCTGCAATCTTGTAGTAGTAAAGTGCGTTTGTTGCGTCATCGTCGCACACTGTGTTGATGTACTTAAGGAAGTACTGCATACCGCCTACGCCGCCGACATAAACGGGCATGTAAATGTTAAGTCCCTCTGAATCGGAGAGATAACCGCTTTCACGGTGATAAAGAACCGCTCTGTCGAGATTATCGAGAACATTTCCGCACTCGCTCGGATAATATTCGGAAAGTGCGTTCATGTAATTTGCGAGGTCAATTGTGTTGCAAACTCTGTAAGAAGTCTCAGCAAATCTTGTGGAGCTTTCAGCCGCCGCACCGACATTTGCAAGCACGCTGATGTCCTTGACGGCATCCTTGAGAACCGTGGCGTTAAGCTCGCAATAAGCGTTATATGTGTCCTCAGCCGCATTGATATCGATAACGGAGAATGTTACATCTGTATCGAGCAAGCCCTGTGTGTTTATCTGCCATCTCATGTAGTAGTCCATGTATGCGTCGGCAATTTCCTCGCCGATAGCGGCAGGATTTAATGTAGGATCGTCTGTCATTGCCTGAAGGTAGCTTGAGTGCTCCCAGCCGTCGCCCGGCTCAACCTCCTCAGAACCCAAGAGGTACTTGCCGTAGCCGTAAAGTGAATGCGCAACCTCAGTCGAACCCATAAGGCAAGCGTCAAAGCCGATAATATCATAGTGCGGATTTTCTGCGTCTTCCTTGTAATTTGCCGCAAACGCCGACTCGATATCCTTGAGCGTCATAGTGCTGCCGTAAATGTCATCTACGCCGTAGCCGAATGCACCCGCACCGTGGTCCCAGAGAACAAGCATTCTGTGGTCGGACGGATAATTCTCGTCGCAGTACTTCATAAAGTCCGCAAGAGTGTTAGGGTCGCAAGAATCCTGAAGCGACATATTCTCGACTTCTCTGAAAACTCCGTTCTTGTACTCAAAGCGCTGGGTCTTGTTTGGGTTTATCATGGAGTTGTCCCATTTTGTCGCACCGCCCGTCTGAATGACAATGTTGATGTTATCAGACCACTCGCCGCTTAAAATCTCGGAAATATCGCTTGTAGCCGCACCAGCAGGCATCTCGCCAGAATAGCTGTCGTCTGTCTTGGGGTAGACTGTCGGCTCGTACATATACTCGGGCATTCCGATTCCCTTGTCATTAAGCTCTGTGTTGTACTGCGAGAGCTGCTCGGCAAATTCAGCCGAGGACTTACCCGAGTTCTCTGTCTTCTCGTCCTGAGTGAGAGCGACCGTCATCGGTGAGAGCTCCGTGCCGTATCCGTCCTCGAGGTTGGAACCGACGATATAATAGCAAATAGTCCATGTCTCGTTTTCGTCGATTTTGTCAAGTGCCTTAATCTCGGCGTCGCCCTCGTCGTCGTGCGGCGAAAGCTCATAAATCTTGTCCTGGTCAACTGGATTGTCCCTTTTGGAGAGGTATAGGGAATTTATAATTGCGTAAAGCGCAGGTCTTCCAGCCTCGGAGAGAATAAAGCAGTAGCCGCCGCCTGCGAGTATCGAAAGTGCCAGAACGGTGACGATTACCCTTTTGAACACCTTGTGCCAAAGCTTCACGAGAATCGGAGCGTTCTTGTATCTTGCTTTCTTCTTGCGCTTTTTCTCTTTTCGTGCAGCCTTCTTGGCAGCTTTTTTCTCTTTCTTCTCACGCTTCATGTTGGCTTTGTCCTGTTTCCAAAGCTCTTTTCTTATTTGTCTTTTTGATTTTGTAGGTTCGAGCGCCGCTTCCTCGGTTTTTTCTGCCGCCGCAGTCTCGATAACCCCGTTGTTTTTTTCTTCGTTCATTTTTATTCCTTTCTTTGTTTTCCTTTCGGTTTGTTGTTTGCCTGATAAATATAACAGCTTGGCTGGGACAAATTGCGGACAAAGAAAACTTTCGTCACATGAAATTCTCAAAGCCCCGGGCACAAGGTCGGACAACCGAAAGCAAATTCACCCCCGACAATTACATAATATAACTAATTTAGCATATATTCAATATATTTTCAATCTAAAAGCAATTATATTTTTAAACACGCTGCTTTCGTTTAAATTTATAATCAATAAAATGCATTTTAATTTGTTATTCTGATTCACAAAAATCAAAGGACTTCCGAAAAAATCAAAAGTCCTTTTCTGCTTCTTATTTGGTTTTTACTGTTTTTGCACTGCTCCACGAGGAATACAGTCTGACGCTCTTTCCGTCAACCGTGACTGTCTTATAGGTTCTTATCTTCACATAGTAGGTTGTCTTTCGGCTAAGTCCCGATATCTTTAAT
>CAVKLS010000054.1:0-996 GCA_963657025.1 bacterium
ACTAATATCTATGCAATAGTAAAAAACAAACGAAATTATAGGATAATACTTATTAATGGAAAACAAAAATTACAGAGAAGAAAAGGACTCTTCTTACGGCGAGAACATAATAATCGGCAGAAATGCCGTAACCGAGGCTATCAGAAGCGGCAGAGCGATTGATTCCGTTTACGTACAGAAGGGAAACCGTCACGGCTCGATTACAGCCGTTCTTGCCAAGGCGAGAGATAAGGACATCAACATCAAAGAGGTTGATATAAGAAAGCTTGACAGAATGTGCGGCGGTGCCAACCATCAGGGAATATGCGCTACGGCTGCTGCTGCCGAGTACAGCGAGCTTGAGGATATTTTCGAGCTTGCAAAGGAGAGAAACGAGGCGCCGTTCATCATTATCTGTGATGAGCTGAGTGATCCGCACAATCTCGGTGCGATTATCAGAACTGCCGAGTGTGCCGGTGCTCACGGCGTTATCATACCAAAGAGAAGAAACGTGGGACTTACATATTCTGTCGGAAAGACAAGTGCGGGTGCAGTCGAGTATGTACCCGTTGTCAGGGTGACAAATCTTCCCAATACGATAGACGAGCTCAAGGAAAAGGGACTTTGGGTATATGCCGCAGACATGGACGGAAATCCGTGGTGCGAGCAGGATTATTCCGGTCCCGTTGCGCTTGTTGTCGGCTCTGAGGGTGAGGGCGTAGGCAGACTTGTCAAGGAGAAATGCGATTTTACGGTTTCGCTTCCTATGAAGGGCAAGATAAATTCGCTTAATGCCTCCGTTGCATGCGGAATCATCTGCTATGAGGTTTCACGCCAGCGCTCAGGTCTTAAGTCAAAGTAAAATAATTTATCAATCAAAGATAAAATTCCTTGAAAGGGATGCAAAGAATGAGAAAAAAGAAAAAGAATCGAGATGAAGATCTCGATTATGCGGTAGCGGATCAGAGTTACGGCTGGTCTTTGCCCGAGGTTGACGGCGAGGACGCTCCTTCCGAT
>CAVKLS010000054.1:1006-9264 GCA_963657025.1 bacterium
CTTCCGATAACAATGAAGAATATGTCTACGAGGGATTCGACGCTAACGGCGAAGAGGAATATGATGTTCCTGCCGATAAGGAAAGAGATATTTCCGATACGGTCGAAAAGGACTCTATGGCACAATATGACGACTATTATGCCGATGACGAGGATAACGGAAAAGCAGAGTACGGGAAGCCGAAGAAAAAGAAAAGGGGACTTTTCGGACTTTTCGGCAAGAAGAAGCAGGACGACGATTTTGACGAATCCGAGGACACATACTACGGCGTTCAGGTGAAGCCGCTTGACGAATTCAAGATGGATTACGATCCGTCAAGCCACAATCCGATGGAGGATACCTTTGCCAAGCTTTTTGACACAAGCGTGACAGCTCTTGACGATGAAATCGAGGATAATTTCAATCAGATTCAGCGTGAGAGAAGAAGAAGAGTTGCCGAGGCTGTCGAGAATGCGGGCGTCGATATGAACGATGTTGCCGATGAATTCGGCGTCATTGCGCCTCCGCCCGTCACATCGTACACAGGAGAGATTGACCTCAAGAATACGGACGATGACGATGAATTCGCCAAGGCAATCCGCGATTCGGCAAAGTCGAGAACCATGGAGATTAAGCTCAATGTTCTTAATGACACGGTAGAGCTTCAAAAAATCGTCAATGTTCCAAAGGTCGATTCCGACAGCATTGACGAGATAGAGCAGCAGGCAAAAATCTATAATACTGCCGAGATTGATATTCCCGAGACTCTTTCGGACGACGCTTCCGAGTCATACGATGACGAGAACGCCGAAAACATCGATAATGCCGATGATTACGAATATGACGAGACTGCAGAGGGCGAAGGAAATCCCGAGGATGTTCAGCCGATTGAGGCTGACGAGGATACTCCGAATTACTATCAGGAGTTCCCGACCATCGAGGATGTCACAAGATACCGTGATTTGACGCTCCCTGTTCATAACATTGACCTTGATGTCATTCAGAGTGCAATTCTCACCGAGGCTGATGACTACGATGAGGAAACAGGCGAATACCGCGGCAGAAAGGTGAATACCAAGAAGAGCCGCTTCAAGCTTTTTGAGGGCAAGGAGGAGCAGGCTGACGAGTCGGGCGAATCGATAGACGATTACACATCTCCCGAGGATGCGCCGTCCGTTCTTGCCGATCTCAAATCCACCATATCAAAGCTTGGCATGAGAGCTGCCGCAACGGGACTTGCGACGATAGTTCTCTTCTTCCTCGGACTGATACTCGAGGGACGTGACAACACAATAGCTTCCGGAAGCTATGTGATAATTTCTCTCATATTGACCGGCGTGGCGGTTGCGCTTTGCCACAAGAATATGCTTGACGGACTCAAGGGAATCATCCGCTTTGAGCCGACAAGCGACAGTGCGATGGCGGTAGCTGTTCTGGCTGTTGTTATTCAGCATATCGGAGCATTGTTCTCGCTTGACGGTGTGTCAAACGGAAACATTCATCTTTACGGTGCTCTGGCAGTCGGTGCTGTTTTCCTCAATTCCGTCGGTAAGCTTTCCATGGTCAGAAGAATTTACTCCAACTTCAGATTCATTACCGCACGTGAGGACAAATATACCGTCAGAATTTACGATGACTACAATAATTCCTTGAAGCTTGCGGGCGACAGCGCTTCGGGCACTCCGAAGATTGTTCACCAGAGAAAAGCGGGCTTCCTCAAGAGATTCCTTGAGCTCAGCTATGAGCCCGACCCGTCTGAGGAGGCAGGAAGAGCAATTGCTCCTTACGGACTTATTTTATCGCTCGTTTCCACGATTGCCGCAATTCTTCTCAACACAAGCGTAAGCTCGGGTATATCGACATTTGCCGCATCAACACTTGCTTTCTGCGTTATGACCAATATGATAGGTCTTAACTTCCCTATGAGCAAATTCTCAAAGAAGGTTAAGCGTGCGGGAGCTATGGTTTCGGGATATCGTGCACTCGAGAGCATTTCCGACGTCACAAACGTTATGCTCTCCGATACGGAGCTTTTCCCGAAGGGAACCGTAACAATCGGCGGAATCAAGGCTTTTGACAACGAGGGTCTTGAGGAGGCTGTCACTGCCGCAACTGCAATGATTAACGAGGTCGGCGGAACGCTTGCCGATGTTTTCGAGCAGGTAATCACCGAGAGCGGCATGGAATTGCCGAAGGTTGAGGCGCCTGTTCTCGAGGGAGACAACGGCGTGAGCGCAAGAGTAAACGGAAAGCACATAATTCTCGGCAACAGAGATATTCTTATATCCCACAACATCACACCGCCTGAGAGAGAGGACATCATGAAATACCTCGAGGGTGGCAAGAGACCGCTGTTCATTGCGGTTGACGGAAAGCTTAAGGCTATGATAGTTGTCGGCTACAAGGCTGACAGAAGAAGAAAAGTCGAGCTAAGCAAGCTTAAGGAGAACGAAATCGGTCTTGTCGTTTATTCCACAGACCCGAACATCACCGTAGGCTTTGTTTCCAAGCTTTTCGATATGGGCGAGTCGAGAGTGAATATTGTTCACGGTGACCTTGCCGCAGAGTGCCTTAAGGACGAGAAGAACGAGGTGGCAAGAGCCGATGCGACCATCGCAACAAAGGGCAGACCGGAATCTCTTCTCAGCGTTGTCAATGCCTGTGTGAAGCAGAAGAAGCTCACAAAGGTGATAACAACAGCTCAGATTATCGGTGCCGTTCTCGGATTCATCATCGTAACCTTCGTCAGCCTCGGATCTGCGGGTGCGGGAATTTCCGCAGTTTCGCTGTTCCTCTTTGAGGCTTTGTGGACGGTTATCGTCATGATAATCCCCAAGGTTATGGAAAAATAATTCTTATTTGAAATATAGCTTTGAAGCTTTAGCAATGCGCCTTGAAAATTATTTTGAGGCGCATTATTTTTTGCAAATTTCATCTTGAAAAAAGCCTCATTAGATATTATTATTCTCACGATAGGTATTTTCATATAGTAAAATCAAATTGTAATGAGGTATTTTATGAATTTAAAATCAGAATTGAAGCAGAGAGTCACGGGCGACAGGATGGCAATGAGAATTGTCGTCATGGTACTTGCCTGCACGCTCTTGGGACTGGGTATATCCTTTTATTCTCACGCCGCAATGGGCTCTGACCCTTGCTCTACCATGAACCTCGGACTTGCCAAATTTTTTGGGAAAAATCTGGGCCCCGTTATGGTCTCGACAAACATAGTCCTTTTGGTTTTTGTCGTAGTTTTTGACAGAAGCATGCTTGGACTTGGCACGATAGGAAATATGGTGCTTTGCGGCTTTGCGTCCGATTTCTTCAATATTTTTCTCGATAAGCTTTTGCCGCCGACGGCAGACATGAGCATATCCCTCAGAGTTCTCCTCACATTTATCGGTGTTGTCATTCAGCTTTTCGGCATTTCCTTTTATATCACAGCCGACCTCGGTATGGCACCGTACGACTGTATTCCTTATATAATAGAAGAGAAAACACATTTCAATTTCAGAGTAGTCCGAGTCATATGGGACTGGGCGTTTGTTGCGGTAGGATTTTTCTTCGGAGCAAGCATCGGAATCGGCACGATAATCATGTGCTTCTGCATCGGCCCGATTATTCCCATATTAAATAAGCATGTGGCTGGCCCGTTTCTGAAAGCAGAGAATATACGCGCTTAAATAATATGAAAAACAAAAGAAAAACCACAACTGAAAAATATCTTGCCATTGCCGCTGTTTCTGCACTTGCAAGCGGCGGCGCATCAATGTTTCTCTTTAACGAGAACAATATAATTGAGAAAACCTTTTATCGTATCGCAGAGGAAGACACCGACAAAACGGTATTCAGAATCGTTCAGGTGTCAGATCTTCACGGCAAGGAGTTCGGAAAAAACAATGCTGTCCTTTTGGATGAGCTTGAGAGGCTTTCTCCCGATTTAATTGCCGTGACGGGCGATGTGATTTGGGGCTATGAACCGAATTTCGAGAGTGCCGCCGTGTTTTTGAGAAAGGCGGGCTTTATTGCGCCCATTGTTTTTGTCACGGGAAATCACGAGGAGTGCTATTCGGGAGAAACGCTTTGCGAGTTGCTTGATGCTTTTGCGGACGTTGGCGTGAGAGTCCTTGATAACGAGAGCGTTTTCTTCGAGAAAAACGGCAAAAAAATAAAAATCGGCGGAGTCAGCGAAAGAAATCTGATTGCCGGAAACATCGAAAAAAACGAGAGCGAATGCTTCAGCGTGCTTTTGGCTCATGTTCCGCATTTGCGAGAGTTTTATGAGGAAAGCGGATATGATGTCGTTCTCACAGGGCACGCACACGGCGGACAGATAAGAATGCCGTTTTCAAGACTGCCGCTTGTGGCTCCGAATCAGGGGCTTTTCCCAAAGTACACCGAGGGAAGCTACAAGGCCGGAAAAACAAGAGTGTTCATTTCAAGAGGGCTTGGAAGAAGCGTTATGCCGCAAAGGCTTTTTAACAGACCCGAGCTTTGTGTTTACGATATTTCTCTTTGACAGTCTATGTGCTTGACAAATACTGCCTTAAATGTTATATTTTCAAGTGCAAGAAAATTAAGAAAACGCTGTGACGATGAGAGTAACTAAGTCCGAAGGCTTCAGAGAGCTGCCGTTTGGTGCAAGGCAGTGCGAGTAAGGCTAAGCGAAGATCACATCTGAGCGGCAGCGCAGAAAAGAATGTAAGCGCTGACGGAACCTCACCGTTAGAGGAGGCACATATCAAGAGTATGATGAAGACCGGGTGGTTAAGCGATTATAAGTCGTCCTGAGTTAGGACGGCTTTTTTTATTTTGTAAAACTATTAGTCTTTCATATACGTAGTAAAGAAAGGAAAGTCGCTATGTACAAGAATGTTTCAGCGTCCCAGAATGTGGTCGAAAGAGAAAGAGAGACCGTCAAGTTCTGGAACGAAAACCACGTTTTCGAAAAGACAGTCGAGGACTGCAAGGGTAAGCCTACCTATACCTTCTATGACGGCCCTCCGACGGCTAACGGCACACCTCACATCGGTCACGTTCTGACCCGTGCCGTAAAGGACCTCATTCCGAGATACAGAATTATGAAGGGCTACGATGTTCCCCGTAAGGCGGGCTGGGATACTCACGGTCTTCCTGTTGAGATCGAGGTCGAGAAAATTCTCGGCATCGACGGCAAGGAGCAGATTGAGGCTTACGGTCTTGACCCGTTCATCACAAAGTGTAAGGAGTCCGTTTGGAAATACAAGGGAATGTGGGAGGATTTCTCCAAGGCAGTCGGCTTCTGGGCAGACATGGACAACCCCTATGTTACCTATGACAACAACTTCATCGAGTCCGAGTGGTGGGCTCTCAAGACTATCTTCGACAAGGGCCTTCTTTATAAAGGATATAAGATTGTTCCTTATTGCCCACGTTGCGGAACTCCGCTTTCCTCTCATGAGGTTGCTCAGGGCTACAAGACCTTGAAGGAGCGCACAGCTGTCGTCCGCTTCAAGGCTGTCGGTGAGGACGCTTATTTCCTCGCATGGACAACTACACCGTGGACACTTCCGTCCAACGTCGCACTTTGCGTAAACCCAAATGACACTTATGTTAAGGTAAAGGCTGCAGACGGCTATACCTATTATATGGCAGAGGCTCTTCTCGATAAGGTTCTCGGCAAGCTTTCAGAGGATGATAAGCCTGCTTACGAGATTCTCGAGACCTACAAGGGAACAGACCTTGAGTACAGAGAATATGAGTCGCTTTATAAGTGCACAGCCGACAAGGCAGCACAGCTTGGCAAAAAGGCTCATTATGTCGTATGTGACGACTATGTCACCATGAGCGACGGTACAGGTATCGTTCATATCGCTCCTGCTTTCGGTGAGGACGACGCAAAGGTCGGAAGAAAGTACGATCTTCCGCTCGTAAAGTTTGTTGACGAAAAGGGCTGCCTCACAGAGGAAACTCCTTTTGCTGGAATGCGCTGCAAGCCGTCACAGCATGAGATTGAGAACGGCGCCGTAAGTGCTGACCCTGAGGTTCTCAAGGACCTCTATGAGCGTGGAGTTCTCTTCGATTCACCGAAGGTCGAGCATGACTATCCGCACTGCTGGAGATGCAACACACCTCTCATCTACTACGCAAGAGAGTCTTGGTTCATCAAGATGACTGCCGTAAGAGAGGACTTAATCAGAAATAACAATACCGTCAACTGGATGCCCGAGTCCATCGGTAAGGGAAGATTCGGCGACTGGCTCGAAAATATTCAGGACTGGGGTATTTCGAGAAACAGATACTGGGGAACTCCGCTCAACATCTGGGAGTGCTCCTGCGGCCACCTCGAGAGCATTGGCTCAATCGAGGAGTTAAAGAGCAAGGCTGTTTCTTGCCCCGATAACATCGAGCTTCACCGTCCGTACATCGACGAAGTGACAATTCCTTGCCCGGACTGCGGCAAAATCATGCACCGTGTGCCCGAAGTTATCGACTGCTGGTTCGACTCCGGCTCAATGCCGTTCGCTCAGCACCACTATCCGTTCGAGAACAAGGATAAGTTCGAGGCTCAGTTCCCGGCAGACTTCATCTCTGAGGCTGTCGACCAGACAAGAGGTTGGTTCTATTCCCTCATGGCTATTTCCACTCTTCTCTTTAATAAGGCTCCGTATAAGAATGTTATCGTTCTCGGTCACGTTCAGGATGCCGACGGTCAGAAGATGAGTAAGTCAAAGGGAAATGCCGTCAACCCGATGGAAGCACTCAATACCTACGGCGCAGACGCTATCCGCTGGTACTTCTACTCCAACTCCGCTCTTTGGCTTCCTAACAAGTGGCACGAGAAGGCAGTTATGGAGGGTCAGAGAAAGTTCCTCTCAACTCTCTGGAACAGCTACGCATTCTTCGTTCTTTACGCTAATATAGATAACTTTGACGCTACAAAGTATAACCTCGATGAGTGCAAGCTCACCGTTATGGACAAGTGGCTTATCTCTAAGCTCAATACCGTCATCAAGACAGCAGACGAGTATCTCTCCGATTATAAGATTCAGGACACAACCAAGGTTATGACCGAATTTGTCGACGAGCTCTCCAACTGGTATGTTCGCCGCTCAAGAGAGAGATTCTGGGCTAAGGACATGACAGAGGATAAGATTGCCGCTTATATGACTCTTTACACCGCTTTGGTAGAGTTCAGTAAGGCAGCCGCTCCGCTCACACCGTTCATCACAGAGGAGATTTATCAGAACCTCGTCAGAACAAACGACAAGAACGCACCGGAGTCAATTCATCTTTGCTCATATCCTAAGTATGACGAGTCTAAGATTGACGCAGAGCTTGAGAGTAACATGGAAGAGGTTCTCACAGCCGTTACTCTCGGACGTGCGGCAAGAAACGATGCAGCAATCAAGAACCGTCAGCCGCTTGCAAAGATGTATATCGCTGGAGAGAAGGAGATTCCTGAAATCTACACTGATATCATCACAGACGAGTTGAACGTTAAGGCTCTCGAGTTCACAAACGACGCAAGCATGTTCGTAACCTACACCTTCAAGCCACAGCTCAGACTTCTCGGTAAGAAGCTTGGCAAGCGTTTGGGCGCAGTAAGAACAGCTCTCGCTGAGCTTGACGGCTCAAAGGCAAAGAAGGAGCTTGATACTAACGGCGTTCTCAAGCTTGAGGTTAATGACGGCGGCGAGCCTGTCGAGCTCACAAGCGAGGAGCTTCTCATCGATACCGCTAAGGCAGAGGGCTTTGTCTCCGCTACCGAAAACAACGTGACTGTTGTTCTCGATACAACTCTCACACCGGAGCTTATCGAAGAAGGTATGGTTCGTGAGGTTGTAAGCAAGGTTCAGAACATGAGAAAGAGCTCAGACTTCAATGTCACAGACCACATCGTTCTCGGTGTTGCCGAAAACGATAAGGTTGCCGAGATTGTCAAGAACAACGAGGAGAGCATCAAGAGCGATGTTCTTGCCGATGAGATTACTTACGGCACTGTCGACGGAAACGTCGAGGATCAGGATATCAACGGCGAAAAGGTCAAGCTTTCCGTTAAGGTTGTTTGCTGATTTATTTTCAGATTTTATCGTAGATAACGCAGATAACACAAATTAATAATCAAGCTTATTTCGGCTCAGGTATTTCATTTGCCTGAGCCGATTTTTTGTTGTAAAAAAATATTTTTTGAAGAAAAATGATTTTTAAGAAACAAAAACCAATGTAAAAATTTATAAAGCTTTTGTAATGAAAATGAAACAAAAATGCAAAATCCCATAATGAAAGGACACTTTTAA
>CAVKLS010000055.1:0-3820 GCA_963657025.1 bacterium
AAACGGGGTAGTGGTGAAAAAAGGGTCGGACGAAAGGAACGACAGAAAGGAGCTTTATGCAAAATAAATATTTACCGCAAAATATGGGGGTTCGTGAGGCGGTGGAATCGGGCTACAAGAAAATTGCTTTCGGAGACATAAGCGATGCGGTACTGCTTGCTTTTTCGGACGGGGAAGGCAAAGATGATTTTTCTGAGCTTGATTTATTTACCGTTTCTGAATTGAAAAGACCGAAGGGCGGCGGACTGGAGATTAAATTTTTCGACCGAATAAAGGCACTTCAGTGTCTGGGTGAATTGGCGGCAGAGGAAACGGGTGACATGTCGTTCTTCGAGGCACTCGAAAAGAGTGCGGAAATTTGGAAGGGCGGCGAGGACACTCCCAATGAAGCTTGAGCGATTTTCCGAAAAGCAAATGAAGCTTCTTTCCTGGTGGTGCGAGAATTCGCCTTACAGCGGACGGGACGCCATTATTTGTGACGGTGCGGTTCGCTCGGGAAAAACGCTGTGTATGAGTCTTTCGTTCGTGCTGTGGGCATTTTACCGATACAACGGCTATTCCTTCGCAATTTGCGGCAAGACGATAAAGAATGTGCGCAGAAATATCATAGTTCCGCTTATTCCGCTTTTAAGGGAGATTGGCTTTAGTGCCGAACAGAAGCTGTCGGAGAATTTGCTTGTGATTTCCTGCGGAGGAAAGGTAAACCGCTTCTATATTTACGGCGGCAAGGACGAGGGCAGCTCGGCTCTTATTCAGGGAATGACCTTGGCCGGAATTATGCTTGACGAAGCGGCACTGATGCCCAGAAGCTTTGTAGAGCAGGCGATAGCGAGATGCTCTGTGCCCGGTGCCAAGCTGTGGTTTAACTGCAATCCCGAAAGTCCGTACCACTGGTTTTACCTCGAGTGGATTAAAAAGCTCAAAGAGAGAAACGCATACTATCTTCATTTTACCATGCGTGATAATCCGGGACTGACAAAGGAAACGATTTTGCGCTACGAGAATATGTTTTCGGGAGCGTTTTATCAGAGGTTCGTGCTTGGAAGGTGGGTGAAAGCAGAGGGACTTGTGTATCCTTTTATGAACTCGGATATGTTCACGGCTGTTCCGAGCGGCAGAGCACTCGAATATGCGCTGTCGATTGACTACGGCACGGTAAATCCCACGAGCGTGGGGCTTTGGGCAAGATTCGGCGAAATCTGGTATCGGATTGACGAATACTATTTTGACTCGAGACGTGAGGAAAAAAGGAGGACGGACGAGGAGCACCTTGCGGCAATCAAAGAACTTATCGGAGAAAGAGAATTAAGCTTTGCGGTGGTCGACCCGTCGGCGGCATCAATGATAACTCTCATGCAGAGGTCTGGCATTCATGTGATTAAGGCGAACAACGATGTGATAAACGGGATAAGAATTCTGTCATCGGCTCTTAAAACAGGCAAAATAAGAGTTTGCAGAGGATGCACAGACGCTATAAGGGAATTTTCGCTGTACACATGGAAAAAGGACAAGGACGAGGTGGTGAAGGAGAATGACCATGCCATGGACGACATGAGGTATTTTGCCGCTGAGATGCAAAGAAGAGAGGGCAGCTTCGGATTTTTCACGGTGGGAAGAAGACAGTGAGGCTATGAAGCAGAAAGGAGAATTTGTGAAAAGAAAAGACGAAAAAAGCACGGCTTTATCCGTGTGCACAAGAAGAAATGATTTTATCGGATTTTCACCCGTGCCTGCGGTGTACGAAAGAGAATTGTACCGTTCACTAAGGGAAAATGTGCCTGTTATTGACGCTTCGATAGTCAAAATCAGGAGACTTATCGGAAAATTCACAGTAAGCCTGGGTGACGAAAGGCTCGACAGGAGACTGAGCGAATTCTTCACAACGGTAAAGGTAGGAGCTATGAGCCACGGCATTGACGAATTTATCGGCTCGTATGTGGAGGATTTGCTGACCTTCGGAACGGCGGTCGGAGAAATCTGCATGAAAGACGGTGAGATTGCGGCGCTTTACAACACCGATTTGCGTGATATTGAATTCAGGGAGAAAACTCCGCTCGACATACGGGTTATGGTGAGAAAAAACGGAGAGCTTCACGAATGCAAATATCAGGATTTGATTTTAAAATCGGCGTTTAATCCCGAGTCGGGAGCGATAACGGGAACCTCGATATTAAGGGGCTTGCCATTCGTGAGCGAGACTCTCATGAAAATTTATAAGGCGATAGGCGTGAACTGGGACAGGCTCGGAAGCGTGCGCTTTTCGGTGTCGTGTCCGTCTGACGGGACATATGCGCCCGAAAAGGCAAGAGTGATGGCGAGTGAGTGGAAGAAAGCCATGAGCAAGGACAGCGTGAATGATTTTATCTCCGTCGGTGACGTAAGCATAAGGGCAATCGGCTCGGATGTCGTGATTCCGGACAGTGAGGTACCCACGAGGCTTATGCTTGAGCAGATAGTCGCAAAGCTTGGCATTCCGCCTTTTTTGCTCGGATTTTCATGGTCGTCAACAGAGAGAATGTCCAGCCAGCAAGCGGATATTCTGACAAGTGAGCTCGAGGCATACAGAAGACTTCTTGAGCCGATTATTTATAAAATAACCTCGCTTTGGCTTTTGACCGAAGGGGAAGAGGGGAACATAACAATCGACTGGGACGATATTTCCATGCAGGATGAGCTTGACCACAACAAGGCTATGCTCTATGAGGCACAAAGAAAGGAGATTGAGGCGAAAATTGAGGATAACTAAGGAAAACAGAATAATTTCAGAAAAGGAAGCGGAAAAAGACATAAGCCTGATTAACGCTTATGCGAGAAAGGAGCTTAAAAGCGAGGAGGTTTATACCTTTTCGGTTGTTCTGTGCGACAACGAGGTCGACAGGGATTTTGAGGCGTTTTCGGTTAATGCTCTCGAAAAGCTCAATAAGCTTTTTGTCGGAAAGACGGGAATATTCGATCATGATGCGAGAGCAAACAATCAGTGTGCGAGAATATATTCCTGTGAAATCAAGACGGATGAGAGCCGACTTACCGAACTCGGAGAGGTTTACACCTATCTTGAAGCCAAGGCTTATATTCCGAGGAGCGAGAGTGAAATAATAGAAAAAATCGAGAGCGGAATACTCAAGGAGGTGAGCGTGTCGTGCTCTGTCGGAAGGGCTCATTGTTCTGTTTGCGGAAAGGAAAACTGCAAGCACATAAAGGGAAAAATGTACGCAAACGAAAGGGCGGTCAGAATACTTGACGATGCGTCCGACGCCTACGAGTTTTCGTTTGTTGCCATTCCTGCACAAAGAAACGCAGGAGTTAAGAAAAATTACAGGGGGATTAATATGAGAGATAACATTAAAAATACCGACATAATCGAAAAGCTTAAAAGCACGGAGGAGGAAATCAGCCTGAATGCTTCGGAGGCGGCAAAGCTTTTGGAGCTTTGTGAAATGGGAAGGGCTTACCGTGAAAGACTTGAAAGCGGAATAGCAAAGTGCTTTCGTGTGACAAGTCCCGAGCTTGACGGAGAGACAATCGGAAAAATGACAGAAAATCTTGACGCAGCCGCTCTCGAGAAGCTCTATGACGTTATGAGCAAGGCGGCAAACAAAAAGCTGCCCGTTGTGACGGATTTCGCACCGCAGACAGCGGGCGAGCACAAAATCAAAACGGACAGTATGTACGGGGAGTATTCGATTTGAGCAAAAGGGCAAAAGAAAAACCTCCCTAAGGAGGCAATTCTTTGTTAGTTCGGATTTTTGGGGATGAACCTTGGCTTAAACGCTTCCACCCGTCGTACGCCTCGGCTCTAAAGAAAGTGAGATGATATTAA
>CAVKLS010000055.1:3830-9211 GCA_963657025.1 bacterium
GCTGTATCTCTTAAGTACGGTTATATAATAACGTTCAAATAATAAAAAAATGTTACGTTTAGCGGAAAAAAACGAGAAAGTTAAGTGAAAAGTAAGTGAAAAGGAGAATTAACTATGGATTACAGAAATATTAATATTGAAAAGGGTATGTATCAGACAGCGGGAAAGAGCTTCACTCAGGTGCTTGAGGAGCTTGACCCGTCGGATAAGTATATCGGAACGGAGCTTGAGGGCTTGGACGCTTACCAGCGCCAGCTTAAGAGATTCGGCATAAGGGTTTCCGGCCCCTCCTCGGACAGAGTGGAAAAGTTCTATTCGACATCGGCAAGCGCCGCACTTTTCCCTGAGTATGTCGCAAGGGCGGTAAGAAGCGGAGTTGATATGAATTCCTCACTCAAGGATATGATTGCAACGGTGACAAAGATAGATTCACTCGATTACAGAACGGTGAATTCCACCATGACGGGCGATGACCTTGAATTAAAGTCCACAAACGAGGGCGAGAGCATTCCCACAACGGAGATTACCTCCTCCGAAAATCTCGTTTCGCTAAAAAAGCGAGGCAGAATGCTTGTTGCATCCTATGAGGCATTGAGATTTCAGAAGCTTGATCTCTTCACGGTCACACTTCGTCAGATAGGAAATTATATTGCCGTAAGCCAGATGAAGGACGCCGTTGATGTGCTTGTGAACGGCGACGGAAATTCAAATCCGATTGTATCGAGAAAAATTACGGGAGAGCTCTCCTACACTGATTTAATCAAACTTTGGGCAGACCTCACACCGTATAAGTTCAACACTCTGCTTGCGGGAACAGAGGCTTGCTCGAAGCTTCTTGCCATGGACGAATTCAGAGACAGCAATGCGGGGCTCAATTTCCACGCAACAGGAAAGATGATTACTCCGCTCGGAGCAAAGCTGATTCACGTCCCGTCCATGGATGCGGGTCAGATTATCGGTCTTGATTCCGGCTCGGCACTCGAGATGGTTCAGGCGGGAGATATTGTGACGGAGTACGATAAGCTAATCGACAGACAGCTTGAGAGGGCGGCAATCAGCACGATTGCGGGCTTTGCGAAGATTTACGGCGGTGCCTCAAAGAGAATTGAGTTTACAGCCTGAGGAGGACAATATGAACTTAGATAACATAAGGAGAATGGCAGGGGAAATCTATGACGGGGAGCTCGCAGACGAGCTTCTCGCCCTTGCGATAAGGCATGCACAAAAGCTGTGCGAGGGGACAAAAATCAGCGAGGATTTTCGTGAGGACGAATATATTGCCGCACTTATTGCCGTGAGACAGGCGGTTATTCTTGATTCTGCCGTGAGCGCAGGCGGAGTAAAGGCGGGAGAAATCACGCTTAACAAGCGGGACTCTGTGTTTATCGGAATGCTCTCTTCGCTTATCCGTGAGGAGCTTGCCTATATTGGCGGTGAAGATCCCGATTTTGTTTTCGATGCAGTCGGAGGGGACAATGAATAAGAATTTTGTTTCTGAAATTGCTTCGCTTTTGAAAAGAGAAATGGGAGATAAAACTGATTTTGTGACGGAAATTTCGTCAGAAAGGATAGTTCCCGTTAAGCGAAAAAATATCTGTCATATTTATTTCGGCAGCGTCGAAGAGAACTCTCAAAGCGGCGAAAGGACTGTTGGCATTAAGCTTGATATTTACCTGAAGAAAGGGACAAGCGGAAATGAGGCATTCTCTTTGGTGAAGAATATCACGGACACGGTTTCTTCTCACGGTATGGTTATAAGCTCGGTTGCCAGATATAATCCGACAATCAAAAACGGTTTTTGGTTTGTTCCGTGCGAAATTAAGCTTAGGGATTATATTTTGCCGAGAGAATATCATATTTCAAATGACGAAGAAAGCTTGTTTGATGCCGCAAGGCTTGAAAATATCAATATTGATTACTTAGTCAGGCTTTCTGGTGCCGAAGAGCTGTTAAAAACCGGAGGTGCGGTGAGAATTCGTGAAAAAGGATGAATTTATATTTTTAATCTGTGACGATAACGGAATATTGCGCAGACTTCATGCGGTGAATGAGTTCACGCTGATAAGGCGTGAGAACGAAGCCGACACGCTTTCGGTAAGTGTGAGAAACAGCTACAGTCTTCCGCAGATGAGAAATGTTCCCGAGAAGGAAAAAATCATTGCCGAGTTTGACGGTGAGGTGATTTTTACGGGAGACATAATCGGCTACGAGAGAAAGACGGGAGAGAACACTTCTCTTACGACGTATACGGCGAAGGGTATGCTGAACCGACTTTTTGTCGACGAAGCAGAGCCGGGCATTATGAAAAATCCTTCCGTGAGGGGAATCGAAAGAAGATACTTAATCGAGAGCGGAATGGAAATCTGTTCCGACTGTAATGCTGTCGGTGAGATGAATGTGAGTACGGGAACAAGCGTGTTTGAGCTTATAAAGAATTTTGCGGCGGAATTTCTCGGAAAGAACGTTCATGTCAGGAAAAATAAAATATATTTTGCCGACGATAGATATTCATTGTTCTCTGAAAGATTCAAGCTGAAAAACGCTTATTTCGTAAAAAGCAGTATTGACGGCAATAAGGTTTATGAGTGCGTCAGAGTGACGGACACGGGAACAGGTCAGTATTCCTATTCTGTCGCTGACGGTGACGGAATAGGTACGGTATACAGAAATTCGCTCAGCCACGGCGAAAAGACCGAGCTTTTGAAAAAGAGGATATATGTCACGATAGGTTTTAAGGAGAAATTCGAAGATATTTATCCGGGTGACACGGCAGAATACAATAAGACGGAAATTCTTGTCGATACGGTTAAGCTTGCGATGAAAAACGCAGTGATAAGCTTCACGGTCGGTGGATACAAACGGGAGGAGGATTAGCGTGAAGGGAAAAATTATTGTCGGAGGAAAAAATCCTTCGGCACTCTCGGACGGAGAGAAGAAAAACCTAAGACAGCTTCACCCGTACGGCATATATTTTGTCTATCCGACAGACGAGGCGGTGGAGCTTGACAAAGAGAGGATTTTAGGCTCGCTCGAGCCTGTGGGTGCGGAGCTTGAGGCGGGTGAAATAATGCTGAAAAGCCTGGGCGGTGCGGTAATCGTACTGAAAAATAACGGAAAGGTGATGATTAACGGTCGTGAATACTGAAAGTAAGATAAAATACCGAAGCTACGATGAGATTTTCTCAGATATACTGTCGGAATATGACGAGGCGCCAAGCGACGGCTCTGAACAGCTAAAAAGACTTGAGATAATGGCGCATCAGGTGTATACGCTTGAAAGACTTATAGAGGATATGGAAAAGGAGTGCTTTGCCGCAACGGCAAGCGGAGAATATCTCGACCGACTTGCGGAAGAATACGGTTTAGAGAGAAAGCCGAAAAGAAAATCTCACGGCACGCTGGAGTTTTCCGTTTCGAATGCGCTTGATTTCGATGTGAATATACCAAAGGGTAGCATTTTTGCCGCCGAGAACGGCACGGAGCTTGTGACAAGCGAAAAAGCCCTTCTTGAAAGCGGTGCGGTTGCCGTGAGCGTGGCGGCAGAGAGCCTTTTGGGGGCAGAGTCCGCCAATGTTCCCGCTTTGACGGTGGGAAGAATTGTATCAGCACCCTCAAAGATAGAATTTGTCAGGAATAATGCCGATTTTTCGGGCGGCGCAGATGAGGAGAGTGATTTTTCTCTTAGAAAAAGACTTCTTGAGAGAATGAGCGAATGTGTGACAGGTGCAAACGAAGAGTTTTACCGACAGATTGCGCTCAAAAATAAAAGCGTGGGAAGGGTGAAGGTTTATTCGGCGGGAAACGGTGCTGTGAATGTCTGTGTGTGGGGAAGCGCAGGCAAGCTGAGCGATGAGGACAGGCAAAGCCTTGAAAAGGAATGCTTGAAAAAAGCTCCGCTCGGAATTGATGTTTCGGTCACTGATGCCAATGAGCATGCGGTGGATTTGAGCGTATATATTGCCCCGGAGGACGGTTATACCTTCGATGAAGCAAGGAGTGAGGTAAGCGAGAGAATCGAAGAGTTTTTTGAAGCGTCGGAAATCGGCGAGGGGCTAAACAGAGCACAGATTTTTGCTTTGATTATGGCGTGTGAGGGCGTCAAAAATATGAGTTTGCCGAGTTCGCTTGAGGATATAGAGGTTGGAGAGAATGAAATTATGACAGTTTCGACGGTAAGCATAAGGGAGATGAGCTGATGACGGTTGAAGAAAAAGTAGAGGGACTGAATGCGGCTGCACTTAGGGAGCATGGGAAAAGCAATATCAAGCCGTTCAAAAGCTATGAGGACGCTTTCAGAAGACAGGCGGAATATCTTCTCGAATTAATGCAAAGCGTGACGGCTCAAAGAAACGCATCGACTTGCACGAAGGAAAGACTTTTGGCACTTCTCAAAACAATGCCTGTCGGAACAGGCATGAGTGAAAGCGACATGAGAGAATTGCTTATTGCAAGAAAAGGAAAAATCGGCTGGGACGAAAAGGAAATTCAAGCTGTATTCGGTGCGGCGGCGTCAACGGGAGTAATTATTAGAAACGGCAAAAGTGCTGTGGTTAAGCTCTATTCGCATAAGCTGAGCTTGGAGAGAACAAAGAAATTGCTTAACGCCTTGCTTCCTGTCGGAACGGACACACAGTATGTTTTAAGCGGCGGCGAGTGGGGATATTTTGAGGGAAAAGGCTTAAGCTTTTCTCAGCTTGACGCCATGGGGCTCACGTGGGAAGAGCTTGACGGAAAGGAGTGGTAAAATGGCAAGCACGAACAAAACAGAAAAGCTGGGACTTAATCTGTGGACTCAGGATGATATACCGAAAAGAGAGGACTTTGTTTCGGATAACGAGAAGATAGACCGTGCGGTAAGCGAGCTTTGCGAAAGTGAATTAAAGTTTGTTACCGTAGAATACACGGGAAACGGAAAAGGTATGATTAATTTCGATTTTGAGAAAGAGCCGAAGTGCGTGTTTATCATGTGTCAGGAGCATGCCGACTGCGAGATAGCGGACGGGAAAATCTTGGTTTACGGCGGAACATTTATCGCCGAAAATTCATCTAAGACAGTTGTGGTAAGGGGAAAAAGGGTGATAATAAAGCAGTTGGGTAATTATCACCTTAACGACGAGGGCAATGAGTACGCTTTAGCCGTTATATTCTGATTCGTGTACAGTGATTACAAAAAAGTGCGTACTTGTGAAGTGTGCTCTGAGCTGGTATAGTTTTGTTAAAGGAAGAACAAAACAGAAAGGAATTTTCATATGAACACAAGAAACATCAAATTAACAGAAGAAAACCTTACCGCACTTCACTCGTCGCTTGAGATTGTCGGGGAATGCGCAAGAGTGATAAAAACCGAAAAGGTACTTTTGCCCGATGAGAACTGCTACGTC
>CAVKLS010000056.1:0-9088 GCA_963657025.1 bacterium
GACTAAGTCTGCGGCATTGTCGTATGCGACATAGAGATAGTAAAGATAAATTCCGATGGCGGCGGTGGTGTCTCCGTCTTTTGCCGCCCAGGTGAGATCCTCGTTATAGCAGCCGCTCAGAGAAAGGCTCATGGCAAGAGCCAGCATAAGAGCGGTGATTTTTTTGATAACCTTCATTTTGTGAAAAATCCTCCGTGTACTGTTACGTGTGTTATTCTGTCCGCCTGTTGAGACAGGGAACATCTGCACTCGATTATACTCTGATTTTTGTTATTTGTCCACAAAAATATCTTATTCGCACGCTTGAATTACTCTTATTTTTGATAATTTTTAGCTTTTTGTAATTTTTTTAATAAAATTTCATCGTAAAACAGAGAAAAATAAATACATAAAGTATCACAAAGACGCAATATATATCATGAAATAATAAACGGTATAGTAATAAGTATAATAAACATAAAGAAATCCAGGTTTCCTCAAGCTTTGCATTTGCCTTGCCGATAGGGTATAATTACATTATTCAGATTTATACATATGTATCTGACGTAGGGGAGACCTTTGGTTTAAATAAATCAAATTCAAGAATAACCGAACTATTTCAAGAAAGAAGAAACAGCAAATGTCCGAACAGGAGCTTTGGGAGCTTTCAGGCTCAGTCGAAAATATAATTTATCATAACGAAAAAAATCAATACAGCGTAATCGAGCTTGAAAGCGGAGACGAGCTTGTCACCGCAGTCGGCATATTTCCCTATGTCGGCGAGGGAGAGGAGGTGCGGCTCTTCGGTGTTTGGACAAATCACCCCACCTTCGGCAGACAGTTCAAGGCTTCCGCCTTTGAGAAAACCGCGCCAAAAACAACGGCGGCAATACTTCGCTATCTTTCGGGCGGTGCAGTCAAGGGCATAGGCCCCGCCACGGCGAGAAGAATAGTCGAGGCGTTCGGCGAGAACACTCTTTCGGTGATAGAAAACGAACCGAGAAGACTCTCTCAAATCAGGGGAATTTCCTATGCGAAGGCTCTTGATATTTCCGAAGAGGTCAAGCGTGTTTACGGCATTCGTGAGCTTATGCTTTTTCTCGGAGAATACGGAATCAAGCCCGACCAGACGGTTCGCGTCTGGAAGGCGTTTGGCTCAAATGCAAAGGAACTGATAAACGATGACCCTTATATTCTTTGCGACGAGAGCATAGGAGTTGAATTTGCGGCAGCCGATTCCATTGCTTTAAAGCTCGAGAAAGCTCCCGACTCCGATATAAGAGTTAAGGCGGGAATACTCTATGTTTTGAAACATAATCTGGTAAGCGGCGGCCACACCTGTTTGCCTGTGGAGAAGCTTATACCCGTGGCAGCTCATATGCTCGGCGTCAGCGAGTTAACGGTAAACGACTGCATAGATAAGCTTGCCGAATCCTTTGACCTTGTCAGAGACGAGATAGACGGGAAAAAGTTTGCCTTTTTGCCGAATGTTTATCACGCAGAGCGTTTTTCGGCCGAAAGGCTTGCACTCATGCTTCACTATCCGCCGCAAGTGATTGACGGAGTGGACGAGGACATTGAGAGAATCGAGCGGGAGGACGGAATCGATTACGCCGAGAAGCAAAAGGATGCAATAAGAGCCGCACTTCAAAAGGGACTCCTCATTCTGACGGGAGGCCCCGGAACGGGAAAAACAACCACGCTCAATGCGATAATCAGACTGCTTGAGGAGAAGGGCGAGAAGGTTTTGCTTGCCGCTCCCACGGGCAGAGCCGCAAAGAGAATGAGCGAGGTGACGGGCGAGGAGGCAAAGACGATTCACAGGCTCTTGCAGGTGGATTGGGATGAACACGACAATCCGATTTTCACAAAGAACGAGAGAGACCCGCTCGAGTGTGACTGCGTGGTTATCGACGAGCTGTCCATGGTGGACACGAATGTTTTTGAGGGAGTGCTTCATGCATTGCCGCTTGGATGCCGTCTTATTCTTGTCGGTGACAGCGATCAGCTTCCCAGCGTCGGTGCGGGAAATGTTCTCGGCGATCTTATCGCATCGAAATGTTTCCCGACAATCGAGCTAAAGGAGATTTTCCGCCAGTCCATGGAAAGCCTCATTGTGACGAGTGCCCACAGAATAGTCGAGGGTAATATGCCCGAATTGAATGTCCGCAATAATGACTTTTTCTTTATGGGACGGGACAGCACACAAGACCTTTGCGAAACGGTGAAGGAGCTTTGCGTCAAGCGCTTGCCGAAAACTTACGGGTATTCCTCGGTAACGGATATTCAGGTTTTGTGTCCGTCACGAAAAGGCGAGGTCGGCAGCATGAATCTCAACATCATTCTGCGTGATGCGATAAATCCCGTTGACGGAAAGAAAAAACAGCAGGAGATTTACGGTACGGTCTACCGTGAGGGCGACAAGGTCATGCAGATTAAGAATGACTATGAGCTTCCGTGGGAAAGAGCGGACGGAAGTGCCGGTCAGGGAGTTTTTAACGGTGACATGGGAGTTATCAAGGATATTGACCGTGCGGCAGGGGTTATTCATGTTATTATGGACGACAGAATTGTAACCTACGACACCGACAAGGCGGGCTCAGAGCTTGAGCACGCTTATGCCGTCACCGTTCACAAAAGTCAGGGAAATGAATTTCCCGCCGTGATAATTCCGCTTTACCGCTGTCCCCCCAAGCTGTGTTACAGAAATTTGCTGTATACGGGAGTGACGAGGGCAAAGAAACTGCTTATTCTGATAGGACAAAGGGATATTGTAAGAAAAATGGTAGAAAACGACAGCAAAACCAAGCGTTTCACGGGACTTGATAAATTCATAATCGAGGCTGTGAACGCACGAATCGGCAGTGATGAAGAAAATGAAGACTCTTGAGAAAATCAGACGGCTTCTCTATCCTCAAAAATGTCTGAATTGCGGTGAGGCGATATCGGACGGCTGTCTTTGTGACGATTGTCTTGAGAAAATCAAGCCGAACGAAATGAGCATTGCTCTTGACGGGGAGAATACCCTGAGGGTGATTTCCTGTCAGAGCTACACGGACGGCTTTCGTGACAGCGTTCAGGCATTCAAGTTTGCGGGAGCGTACCGCATGAGCGACGATTTTGCCGAGCTTATGCGACTGAACCTGGAGGAATGGGAGATAGAAGCCGATATAATCACCTTTGTTCCCATGACGAAATCAAGAGAGCGTAAAAGAGGCTACAATCAGGCTCAAAAGCTGGCAGAGAGTCTTTCGGCAAAAGCCGATGTGCCATGCGTGAAGCTTTTGAAGAAAAACAGGAACAATTTGGTTCAGCACAGCCTTAACGCTAAGGAAAGAAAGCAAAATGTTGTCGGCGTCTATGATTTTTCTTCGGAAAATTACATAAAAGACAGGACAATCATTCTTGTTGATGATATAATAACAACCGGCGCAACGATAAGTGAGTGCGCAAAGGTGCTGTATGAGTCGGGAGCGAGAGAGGTTTTCGGCATATGTGCGGCATATTCCGTATCTGACGGCACACTTGACTGAGGAGGATAATTTTAACCTATGTTAAATCCTGAGATAGCATTGGACCCGGGAACATCGGGCTTGAGAATATATATAGACGGCAAGGGCGTAGTTGTAAACGAACCAAGCTCCATTGCCGTGGACGTGAGAGACGAGGCTGTTCTGGCTTCGGGCAGAGAGGCAAGACAGCTTGTAGACCGTGCCGCAAAGGTGGTAGAGGTTCGTGATGTTTTTTCGTGGGGAAAGGTTCAGAATTTCCCAATGGCTTCTTATCTTTTGAACAAGCATATCAAAAAAATCGCAAGCGGTAGAATTTCTCTTCCTGCCGCCTACATAAGCACCCCCGACGATATGACTTCTGTTGAAAGACAGGCTTTTGTCGAGATTATGGAGGACAACGGCATCCACAAGGTGTACTTTTTGAACGAGGGCTGCTGTGCGGCGTTGGGTGCTGGAAGAAATATTTTCACTGATGATCCCGTTCTCGTTCTTGACATGGGAAAAAGCCGTTCAAGCTGTACCGTATGCCGAAAAGGCGTACCCGAGATAAGCGCATCGCTCAATCTCGGCGGAAAGGACATGGACGAGGCACTCATCCGCATGGTGCTTAAAAAATACGGTATTCAGACTGGTCATTTGACGATTGAGGAGTTGAAAATGCGTACGGTATCCGCACTTACTCCCGAAAAAGATGTTTTCTGCGAAGTGAGGGGAATGGATATTCGCACCTGCATGCCGAAGAAGGAGATTGTTTCTTCAGCGGATTCGTCGGCGGCAATATCGGGAATTCTTGGTCAGATTGCGGATCTTGTTCTGGATGTTATGGCTCAGCTTGACGATAACTCTCTCAAGAAGCTTGCCGCAAACGGCTTGACGATAGTAGGCGGAGGAGCAAAAATAGATTCGCTTGACAGATATATGCACCGACTGACGGGACTAAATGTCTTTATTCCGACAAGACCCGAGCTTGCTGCGATTAACGGCGCATCACGCATTTTTGATTTAAAAGACAAGCGTGCGAGAAACGCTCTCATAAGATACAAGGGAGCGTAAGTATATCAGAGCACGATGATTGTTCAATATATTTTGCATAATTTTGCATATTTTTTACAAGGGGGCGACTGTTTTGGTCGCCCCTTTGTGTTAGAATTAGAAAAGAAATATTTTTGTAGGAGTAATTCGATATGAAGCCCAACAGATTTAAGAGAATACTTGCACTTATAATGTGTGCGTCTATTCTTTTAGAAGGGTCGGCGGTCGCATTTGCGGACGAAACCGCTGCCTCTGAGAATTCTGACGCACAAATAACGGCAGACAGTGAGCAGTCGAGCCTTTCCGATACTTTGGACGGTGAAAATTATCAGGTCACGGATGACGGAACCATAATCGTTTTCTCTTCCGATGAGTCGGACAGTGAAAGCGAAGAGGCAACCCCGACGCCAGCACCAACAGCCGAGCCCACAGCGGAACCGACAGAGGAGCCACAGGAAACGGCAGAGAGCTTTTCTGCCGTCTTTAAGGACGAGAGCTTTAGAAAGCTTCTTCGTGAATATGTCGGAACCAAGGATATTTTCGGAAGTCTTTCCGATGATGACGGACTGACAAAGGAAATCCTTGTGGTGATTGCAGAGGTTAATGAACTGGACTTCTCCGATGACAGTATAACAGTTGATTTGTCCGAGATAAAAAGCCTTGACGGAATCGAGAAATTCGAGTCGCTTTCAAAGCTTAATTTGGCGGACATAAAGCTTGATGAAAATACCGATGAAAAGCCGTTCGATATCGATAAGCTGAAAAAGCTTACCGAGTTAAAAGCAGAGATTTCAGCTTATACGGCGGATGAGCTGTATGTTTTCTCGCTTCCGAGCTGGATGCCGAGCTTGACGGGAATCGAATATTCCGAGCAGTATTCGGCTTATACGGCTGAGATTAACGACGGCGCAAAGCTTGTTTACAGCTATTCCTCCGACAGTATCGAAAACACCGTCAGCGTGGAGCTTGACGTCACAAAGACAGAAAAGCTGAATGTATCTGATGTTTCAAATGCCACGGTTGAAATCGGTGATGTTTATTACACCGGCGCAGGCGTTGTCCCTGAGATTAAAGTCAGCTTGGACGATAAAACACTTGTCGAAGGCACGGACTACAGCGTAAGCTTCAGTGACAATGTTTCTGTCGGACAGGCAACGGCACTGATTAGCGGTATCGGAGATTACAGCGGAGAAAAGAGCGTTAATTTTGCGATTAAGCTTCAGAAGCCGACCGTAACAGGTTTCACACTTGATGACGGTGTGGCAGAAATTACCTTTGGCGGCAATGTGCCCGAGGGTAGCTCCTATATTCTCAGATACTCAAAAAATGCCGATATGAGCGATTATATCGAGGTAAGCTCAGAGAGCAATACGGTTAAGACTGATAAGCTTGATGAGTCCTCTTCATATTATTATACGGCTCAGGTTGTGTGCGGTGATGAAAAGTCAGAGTTCAGCGATGTAGCGGAGCTCACGACAATCTCACTTATCGCATCGGCTGAAACAAAGGATAACGATACCGAGTACACGGGAAAGGCGATTGAGCCTGAGATTACGGTTAAGGATGAAGATGACGAAATCCTCGAAGAGGGCGAAGACTACACGGTAGAGTTCGAGAACAATACTTCTATCGGTAGGGCGAGAGCCGTTGTCGAGGGCATGGGAAATTATTCGGGCGAGGCGGTAGCAAGCTTCACCATAAGCCCGAGCGTTCCAAATGTTGTTTCGATAGATAATTCTGCCGCGGGAAAGCTGACCTTTAAGCTCAGTTCAGACAATCCGAGCGGCACGAAGTATATCATAGAATACTCAAAGAAAAGCAACATGAGTGATGCAAAGACGGTTGTGAGCACAAGCTCGACCATAACAGTCGATGCTGTTTCTCTTGCAAACTGCTATTACAGAGTTTATGCACAGTATACAGGTTCGGACAAGATAAATTATGCATCCGATAAAACGGCGGTAAGCAGTGTCTTTGTCAAGGGAAGTCTGACAGGCGTCATATTAAAAGACGGGGAATCGTATTCCTACACGGGAAGTCAGATTAAGCCTAAGGTCACGGTGTACGGCGGCGTTGTGCTGAAAGAGGGTACGGATTACAGAGTTTCCTATTCCACGAACAAAAACTGCGGCAAGGGATATGTCACCGTTTACGGTATGGGAAATTACGCAGGAAGCATGAAAGCGACATTCGCCATCGTGCCTGCGACTCCCAAAATCACTAAGGTGGAGAACACCGAGGACGGCGGACAGCTCGATATATATTTCACTCAGTCAAACGGTGCGACAACGAGATTTTACTGCTCGACAAGCAAGAGCTTCTCTTCTTATAAAACAGTTGATTCGAGTAATGGCCACGCTGTTATAAATGGTCTCGTTGATGGAAAAACCTATTATATAAGAGCAAGAAGCTATATTAATTTCAACGGCAGTAAATATTTCTCAAGCTACTGCTCGATAACAAGTAAAAAGACAAAGAACAGCATCGCATCGGCAAGCGTAAGCTGTTCCTCTAAATTAATCTACACGGGCAGTGACCTGAAGCCGACACCGACGGTTAAATATTCGGGAAAGACGCTTAAAAGCGGAACCGATTATACCGTAACATACAGCAACAACAAGAATGTCGGTATAGCTGATATGACTATTGTCGGTAAGGGCGATTATGCGGGAAAGAAATCCTTCAAATTCTATATCGTTCCAAAGATGCCGACGATTAAGTCAATAACAACATCCGACAGTTCGATTACCGTCAAGCTTACTCAGGCAGTCGGCGCTGACGGTGCATATGTGATTTACTCCACAAGCTCATCTTTCAGCTCCTACACAAGAAAGAGAGTGACGGGAACATCGGTCACATTGAGCAGCTTAAGTGCGGGAAAAACCTACTATATTAAGGCGTCTTCCTATAAAGCTATGAGCGACGGCCACACAAAGGTGGGCAGTACGACTTCTGTTTATAAAGCACAGATTACATCCGACTATAACTACGCAAGCGTAAAAATATCCGTCCCTATGCATAAGAGCGGCTATTTGAGCTCGGGCGTTTCCAAGACGATTCCCGCAGGCGCAAGCGTTCAGATTCTTGACAACAGTCAGTATCTTGTGAAGGTTAAATATAACGGAACGGTAGGTTATGTCTCGGAGTACGCACTCAATATGCCGACCAAATTTACAGCATATGCCACAACGAGAATTTCACTTTGGAGCGACAGCGCAAGAACCAATAAAATAGGCGAAATCTATAAGAATACGACATTCTATGTCATGGGAAATGCGAGCGGTGCTTATCAGATTTTCATGACGGACGGAAGAACAGGTTACGTTAACCCCAAATACACGGATATAAAGGTTAGTGACGGCTCAAATTACAGCGGCGACGCTGTTCCGTCAACAACAGTTGCAACAAATGTATCTGATTTGAACGTGAGAAAAGGTCCCGGAACAAATTATGACCGTGTTACCATGATAAGCAAATCCGGTACGAAGCTCACAAAGCTTGAGACAGTCGGCGACTGGACAATGATCAGAATGTCGGACGGAACGGTAGGTTATTGCCTGAGCGAATACATAGGCTCGGGAAGCAGCTCAGACAGCAAGGATGACATTAAGCCGGATACAAGCGGTAAGAACGGATTCGGAATAGATATTTCCGAGTGGAACGGCGATGTCAGCCTATATTCGATAAGAAAAGAGATAGACTTTGTCATCATCCGATGCGGCTACGGCGGTAACTACACCGATCAGGACGACGCTCAGTTTGTCAATAATGTCAAGAAGTGCGAGAACCTCGGCATTCCTTACGGTATTTACCTCTATTCATATGCGACAAGCAAGAGCATGGCTCAGAGCGAGGCGGCGCACGTCAAGAGACTTATAAAATACTGCGGATCAAATTTCAGACTCGGAATCTGGTATGACATCGAGGAGCAGAGACAGTATAATCTCGGCAACACGATGAACACGATTTTAAATGAGTTCATCGGTAATTTGTCAGGATATAAGGTAGGCCTTTATACGAATCCGACGTTCCTCAGAGGCTGTTTCTACAATATCAGTTCATCAGTACCGCTGTGGGTAGCGTGTTGGGGAAGCGAGAAGCCGACGGGCAGTATTTACAACAATATGGTAATCTGGCAGTACGGCGACGAAAGCTCATTCAGCGGACTTCCGGGAAAGAAGTTTGACGCAAACTATTGCTATTCGGGACTGGGACTTTGAGTTAATTAATAATTAGCTAAAGGCAAAAGTTTTTGCCACGCTTTTTACAAAAAGCGTGCGGGTGTGGGCAGAGCCCACGGGATAAATAATTAGCAGTAGCAAAAACGAAAGAACAGAGCGAAGCGAAAAAAATAGACTGGCAAAGGAAAGATACATGCAGACATGAATTTTCAGAGCCAACTGTTGCGCACTAAGTAAATCAAAGACGCAATAATTTCAAATGGGGCGGTCGTTGACCGCCCTTTCGCTATGCCGGTTTAAAAAAAGCAAACGAGTAATGGGTGCATTTTACCCCACCCACCCCAAACAACACATTTTTCGGTTGCAATTGAACTATATATAAGA
>CAVKLS010000057.1:0-9058 GCA_963657025.1 bacterium
ACACTCGGGGTTTGGAATAAACGCCTCTGCTACTAATCTATTTACGCGTCTTCCATAATGTTTGCCTTCCTTAGATAAGCATACCGCTAAATATCCGTCTTTATCGCGTCTCTGTTTAAGGATACGCTCTTCGACTCTTTGGGTTCCACCGTTATTAGCTTTAGTTCGTTCAATGCTCTTGATATCGCCGTGATCGCTAACTTGGTAAAGACCTTCAAAATTTTTAACGTCTTTCCACATGTCAACCCTCTGCGCCTTTCATTGGATTTCTCATACCCCTAATTGCAGCTTCCCAACCCATCACTTCACAGTTTTCGAGTTTAATCATCTGACCCCTCCACTATCTCTAAAGCTTCCAACACACACTCTGCACACAGCTCGTCGCCGTCCACATAATAAAGCGTCTCTTCTTCTCCGCACTTGTCACAGAAGTATCGAGTGACACGCCTATGCGGACATGAGTCGCCGAAACACCCAAGTTCAGGCGGACATCCGACGCACTCATTAAACTCTTTCTTCATTGTTCTCCTCCGTTGTATTCATACCTGCGCCCAAGTTTTAATAAACTCTTCGGCTTTATCATCTTCCCAGTAAAATCCGTCTGAACCTATCATCCTCTGAAGGTTGCATACCAGCTGAAAGAATCTCCAATCGGGGACTTTCTTCCACGCTTTACTAAGCGTTTCGAGAAAGCCGTCTATTCTGTCAGGATTTCTTCCGCCGCCCATCTCCCTCGCCATTATGTATGCTGCCGAACACGACGGGCATATCTGCCGTCCCTCGGGGACTATCGCGCCGCAACAGACGCATCTATCTGCATTAGCCATTACCTTTTACCTCCTGTTTTAATGGATTTATAAACGCGTCAAATGCTTTTAGGCATTCGGGACAAAAATCTAAGGTTGCTATGGTCTTTATTCTTTCTCCGGTACAGCCATTTTGGCAAAGCATAATAGCGTTAGCTCCGCCGCACACCAAGCTATCGTCATGTTTGTCTTCGATAAACTCACTCTTAATATGCTCATTCTCGGTACTGGACGCGCGATACCACTCGTAAAATTTTCCGCATCTATCACATCTTTTAGCAAGTGCCATTGTTAAAATCCTCCAACTTATTATCGTAGATATTGCCGATGACCTGCATATTTTTAGGGCAAATATCCTTAAAGCCATAGTTTGAGCCGTCAACGGCAAATTTTCCACCTTTAAAATAAACAGCACTTTTATGTCTGCCGCCACCGTACCTTGGCATAGTTACTATATCGCCCTCAAAAATCTTTGTGCCGTTTTTGTCTGCCAGGCCTGTGTACTGTCCTACGGTTTCAGGGTCTACCACCCAACAGCCATCATCATATGGTTCTTTAGGCTTCCGGTAAACCACAGTCTCGATTCTGCCTCCGCTCGCTCTACAGATAGTCGCTTCGGTGACATATCCATACACCCACTCGCCGTTGTCTGTTCGCTTGCCGCGAAATTCTATATCACGCATTGTTACCCCTCCCATTTCATCTTTGCTCCGCATTTGCGGCAGTAATACAAATTGTTCTCCCCAAGCGGGTCAAATGGGTCATCCGTTCCATCGCCGTACATAATTCCGCAATATTCAATATTTCCGCAGTTCGAACATTTAAAGGCTAAGACATTGGGATTTTCAAGCTCTGCCAACTTCCATTTTGCTCTTTTGGGTATCTCTATACAATGTCTCAGCTCCTGCCATATTGTTTTTGCTAACACTGTAAGATAACCACCCATAAAAGCGCCAAGTATAAAGCAAAATCTTACAATCGCTTCGGTGCTCATTTCTTTTCACCTCCGTCCATTTTTGCTCCGCAGCGCGGGCAATAAAAAAACTCACGGTCTATTGGTTTTTTATAGTTAAGACATTCAGAACAATAATAATAATCACCGTTGCACGTCATAATCCATTCTCCGTGTTTAATCTCTTGTACATCAGCGGCGGGAGCCGACCTTATACAAAGGTCTACAACGGTACCGATTGCATCGCTGCGAACTATCCTATCGTAGTTTTCGCCGCAACCGTTATACCAAGGAGATTTTTTAAGTTCCTTTATTTCCGCTAAAAGCGCAGCACGGTCAATATAGTCACTCATTCGTCTACCTCCGACCAGTCAATCCTCTGCCCACAGCAAGGGCAAAACGAATCGCATATAGTTGGTATTTCGTCGGGATATAAAAGCCAATTGCGGCATATCGGACATAAGTACCCGCTAATGCCTTTAAAGCCCCAAACTTTACCAAAATAGGGTTTCTTCGGTGTCTGCTTTCCAAGGGCTTCTTCGGTTGCGTATAGTTTCTTATACAACGCATCCAGTCCGCCGAGATAGCCAGACCAATAGTAGACATCGTTGTTATTGCCGTTTTCACAACTGTCGTCACGGTGTTCCAGTGCGGAGCCCCTGAGCTTCGTGTAAATTTCATTCATAGTCGTCACCTCATATCTTTCTATAAGAATTAAGATACCAATATCCTTTAGAGTTCTTGTAGCAGTTGTCAGCATACACGATATCGCCCTTCGCCACCTGATTTTCGGCATATATTCTCGCTGGTATCGTCAACGACGACTGCTTACCTGTACCCAAACTCTGCGTATTCACTTTATATCCCCACGGCACACCATTCTGCCCACGCATAGGGAATACTTCTGTTATTAAGAGCTTTCTTCTGTCTTCCGGTCGTCCGGTCTGAATACCAACATATCCGAGATAGTCAATGCTGTTTTGTATTTTGACTTTAAGCGTTAAGTCAGGAATATTTGATTTTCTAATTTGCTCTTCACAAGCAACCAGAAGCCCGTCCATATCAGTTATCGTATACGACTTAAGCTCATTTCCCTTAACGCCCTTATCCGTTGCGTAATCGGAAATGATATCCGTGAGAAAACCTACGACCTTGGACTTGCTAACAGATTTTGCAGTTCCGTTCTTGAAGAACGAGTACACCTGCACAAGCTTCAACAGCTCTCCCATGTTTCCAAACTCTTCAAAGTAGCCAATTTTAATTAGGATATCAAGCTGGCGCGTATCAATAGAGGTCTTCAAGAGAGCCTTGAGAACTTCCATAAACGACTTCCCCTTTACCTCGTCGTATATGTCATACAGCTCATTCGCAAGAGCAGCGGACATATACTTGACACTTGTCAACCCCTTTGCTATTTCTTTTTTCTCTTTGTTGAAATAGAAGACATCTCTCGATGCACCAAAACGAGGAGGTGTTACCTTAAACCCATATTCGGCGGCGAGTGTAGTGCCGTTGATAACATCATCTTCATTGGCGGCGTTGTTAAGATATGCCGTGATAAATTCGCAAGGATAGTAGCAGCGGAGATATGCGCAAAGATATCCTATAAGGCTGTATTCAGTGGCATGGTTATATCCAAAGGAGTACGATGAAGCATCTTCAATAATTTTCAGAAAAGCCTTTGCGTCTTGTTCCGCTTCTTCTCGGGGCTTACTCGAATTTTCACAATAGCCCTCAAGTATCTCCGGCATCGCTTTTTCTAATCTCTCTGCATCTTTGCGTCCTATTGCTCGTCTAACATTATCCGCCTCGCTTCCCGACAACCCGCACATTTGCTGAAGAAAGGCTATAATATCCTCTTGGAATATTAGATACCCTAAGTTGTTTTTAAGAAGCTCATCGATTTCCTTCGTCGGGTTCTCGTTAGGTATCTTATCCATAAGCCTGTCTCTATAAGACGCCCCTGACGGACGAACTGCCGCCGTCACAAGATTCATATCAAAGATTGAGTGAGGCTGAAACTTCTTTAACATTGAGAAAGCAAATGGCGATTCCATCTGAAATATTCCCACAGGACTCCTCAGCATATCAGTCCACACCTTTTGGTCATCGAAATCTATCTCGTGCATATGGGGATAAGGTATTCCGGCAAGCTTGCAGGTATCGTTTATAATTCCTATATTACTCAATATAAGGAAGTCAAATTTTGCCGCTCCAACCTCGTGCAACTCATCCATATCAATCACAAGGCAAGATTCGTCGTCTTTGTCGAAGACCCCGTAAGCGTCATCAAGTGTGATTGGGCTTATAACCATTCCTGCGGGGTGTACAGACTGTGAAACCTTTGCACCTAACAGCCCGTCATAATAATAAAATATTTCGGGGTGGTTGTTTCTCGCACTCTGTTCGTCTGCAAGAAATTCAGAAATAACCTTATCGATATTGGAGAGGGAGTACGGGTTGTCCGACGAGAACTTATCTGACGGCTTAAACGAGTTCCCCAATCTTTCCTCTTCCCAGTATTTTGCAAGGGCATTTCCTATCCCCTTGATAGTTCCCTTTTCTTGTAGAGTTCCAAATGATGGGACTCTTGCTGTTTTTCGCTCGCCAAAACGACCCACTATGTATTTAAATATCTTGGGTCTATCGGTTTCAATACAATCTATATCAATCCTTTATACCCTCGGTTTCCCGATATTTATTAGGGGAGTAGACTATATCTTCATCCACATATGGAGATTGGTGCTCCCAACCTATATCTTTATCCACATATGGAGGCTGGCGCTTCCAACAACGGACTTTCACTGTTGCTGTACTCCTCTCGGATAGTCGTTACAGTTTTCAGTCTATATCTGCGATTTTAATGATTGTATATCCTCTGCTATTTCCATTCCGGGTTAACTGAGTTGGCGATGCATCAATTCTGGAGTCCTTAACATATTCTTCCATTTTATGGTGTCCGCGAAAATCTCCTATGACTACACCATTCGCGTTCACGAGTCGCCATATTTTGCTGTTCCTTACGGGAGACTTACCAGAAGTAATATATGATTTATGAACATTGTCTTTGACAGTCGTCCATTCAAGATTTGATGCGTTGTTGTTTCGGTTATTGCCATCAATATGATTTACAACAGCACCGTCAAAACGTCCGTCTACAAACGCCTCTGCGACAAGTCTATGCACAGATTTCGTTACTTGTCCATAATCACTACAGAGAATAACATTTAGATATTTGCTTGGATTGCCCGAATCTTTGGGCTTGATTTTATGTAAATGAGGTTCCCTTTCATTACCACGAAGTCTTGTTGAATAAATCTCACCATATTCTGTTACAAAATAGTCTTTAAAATCTTTAATTTGCTTGTATCTACCGTTAATGTCTCGAAATGTCATAAACACCTCCTGACTATCGTAGATATAGACCGACTTACCACGGTGTTCCCTTATCAATAAACTTAGGGTTCACCGTTAGCAGCGATAATTCGCCACACCCCACATTTGTGGGTTCACCAGCTTTTTTGCTATATGTTGCCATATAGGGTGACCACATTATTAATCACCTATCTCATTTCGTGTAACGTTGCAAAACCTTGAAAACACCGTATGCCACTGTTCTGGATTGCACTCAATAATATCTGTGACAAAGGCAGTTCTCGACCCGCCGACAGAACCTCGACCGGGACCAATTGGTATACCATTCTCTTTACACCAGCATATCAACTCGCTCATGCAGAGCATAAATCCGCTCATGCCGAGCTTTTCAAAAACCTGTCTTTCCTCTGTCAGCGCAGACCTAAAGCCTTCTTCCTGCTCGGGCGGTATAACCCCCGACTCAAGCTTTTCCTTGAACATCCGGTCAACACGCTCGGCTTCTATTCGGCTATCCTCTTCAGCCGACCCGTACAGTATCGGGTATTTAATAGATGTATCAAGCTCAAACGGCTCCACCATATCAGCCATTACAAGCGTGTTATCCATAGCCTGTCTGTAAAGTTCGGGAGGCAGAACGCCCTGCTTTGCAAACGCAGCATCCAGCTCTTCGCGGGACTTATATGTGAGGTCGTATGTATCTTCGTCGCCGTAGGACTTGTTTTTGTATTTGAGCAATATCTTGCGGCACTCAGCTTTATATTTGTCAAGCGAGTGGGTGTCAGTTCCTGCTATCAGCGGCTTGCCGTATTTCTTTGCAAGTTCCGCCAGATGCACATTAAAGTCTCTCTGCTCCTGACAATCATGAGCCTGAATCTCAAGGAAGTCATATCGCTTAACAAGACTCTCGTACATCGGATGGTCTACAGGAAGCTTATTTAGAGGACTTGCAAGACACGCGCTTGTCGTGATAATATTATTGGACAGCTTCAGAAACTCGTCAAAACTCAATCTATTTACATAATAAAAGTGGTCTTTATCGCATGATTTTGATACTGCAAGGTTGAGTTCTTTCACGCCCTGCTCGTTTCGGGCGATAAGCACCGTATGGTAGTTGTCTCTGACCTTTTCGTTAAGGCTTTCAGTGAGATATATCTCAACGCCGTGGATGTATTTAATTCCTTTTTCATCACAATACATCTTTTTCTTAACCCAGTTGAGCGGCTTTCCGTGTTCACTGAACGCTATAGCCGGTTGCCCGAGTTCAGCAGCTCTGTCAATATACAGCTTGTAGCCTGTACAACTGTCCAGCAGACTGTTATCACTGTGTAAATGATAAATAACTAAGTTATCTGTCAACCAAACACCTCCTCGTCCATATCTTCGTCATAAGCAGGAGTACCATAAGGCAACTCTGCACTCGTCACGCCGTCGGCGACTTCCCACCCATAAGCATGAGCGAGATTCTGCGGCGTTGTATAGAATCTCTTGCTCGGATTATCGTAGTACAGAGCAAACTCTTTGTTGTTCGCACTGCCATATCGGTCTTTGAGAACTTCGAGGACGACACTGCCTTTCATAGGCGGCGTAATAAACTTGCCATTTCTACCAGTAACGCCCTTTTTATCTTTAGGTGATACTCGGTACAGCGATATAACACGCTGTGCAAGGTTGGCAGCGGCAGCAACGCCCTGTAGGTCGAAGATACTCATCTTGCGCACCTGTTCCATTTTCTTCGGATGAATAACCACGAAGCAAGCCACATTCCATCGTTTTGCAAAGTCGATGATTTGTCTTATAAAATCTTCCTGCTTAGTCCACTTTGAGTTATCGTCGCACGACAGATCCACAGATGTGAGATTGTCGAAGAATACCGTTTTTACTCCAAGTCTTCTCACCGCACTCTCCGCCGTCGCGAGGAGGTCTTCGGTCTTATGCGAGAACGAATCTTTGTAGAAGTAAAGCTGTCCGCGATAATAGGAATTGATTTTCCTATACACATCGGACTTGATTCTGTAATACTTGCCGTGCTCGCCCTGCACTTCTTCAAGCCCCCGCTGTCCTGCGTGAACAAAGTCAATCCAATTCTTAAGAGATGGGTTTGAAAGTTCTCCGCTGTAAATAAAGCACGGATAACCCTGTTCTATGGAGCGGCATACGAGCGTTGATATAAGCGAACTCTTACCCGCCGACGCAATACCCGTTATGAGGGTCGTCGAGCCCATATAATTCTTGCCAAGAGCCGCATCCAAATCCTCGAACCCTGTGGTAAAACCCTCGACATCGGACATATCAAATCTCTTGACCTCAGTGTAATCGACTATCGCGGGAATCTCAGACTCTTTCGCGTTATTGATTACATCTCTGACTGCTTCTTTTCCCTCGAAGAACAGCAGTTCGTTTATATCTTTTATGCGAACTTTCTCGCCGTCCGCATTGGTGTGAGACAATGGGATTTCTGCAACCTTGACACGATATTCGCCCAACCTCGGAGCAACTTTCTTTATGTATTCCTCGCCGCTTCTGTCGTTGTCGTGGACGAGGATAATTTCGTCGAACTCTTGCAAAAAATCCCAACACTCTTCAATCCACTTCGTATTCTGGTCGCCGCCATTAATACTTACGGAGTTGTAAAAACCGCACTCAATGAGTGCGGCACAGTCGCCTTCGCCGGTACATATTATCAACGGCTGAGTGGTATTTATTTTGTTGATGTTGTAAAGGACATTACAGCAATCGCTGTTTTCGAGATACCATATTTTAAGTTCACCGTGAGGCACTGCGCGTGACTTGCGGACTTTACACATTACGAGCACGTCATTCAGGTCGAAATACTGGAACAAAGTGTTTCCTTTTTCGTCCTGCTGTATATTCAGATAGTCTATTGTTTCAGGTGATATTTTTCTCTTTCGCCAATACTCGTACACCTCTTCTTTATTGTCAGCGTACTTGGGCTTAGGGTATTTGTATGCCCTGTCTTTTGTTCCGCGCTCTGCGAATGAATACTGTATACCCGCCTCATCAAAAAGCATCTCACACGCTTCAAGAAAAGTACATTTCTTGGATGTGATATAGGCATCTATGATGTCACAGGTAAAGCCACACGCAAAGCAATGAAAAGAATAAGTCTTGGGGTTATACGAGCACGACGGATTCTTGTCTATGTGCTCGGGGTTCAGGCAGCACCCGACTCTTCTTGAAGGGTTCCAGTTCGTGATGCCGAGCAGCTCTACCATAATCTCAGCGTTTCTATCCCCTAATTTCTCTTTCGCCCTTTGGATATCGCTTTTTAATACCTGTATAAATCATCAACCTCCTTTACCTCGTCGCCGTCTCCCCGCAGCATTTTAGTCTCATGTCGCACAGATATTGGCAATAAAAATCATCCGGTCTGCTCTCAAACTCGTTGCAATCCCGGATTTCCTTTACTGTCTCCTGCATCCAATTTATTGCCTCGTAGTAGTCATCAATGTTGAATTTGATATCTACATCTTTGCTATTTCGGAACATATGGAATCTCAGTAGATCGGGAAACTTACCATATCTCAGCTTGACATAAATTGAATATATGTATAACTGTCTTGCATACTTTTTTTGCTCAGCGGGGTTTTTAAATTTTGCTTTTGATTTCCAGTCGTGAACTACCAACCGCCCCGCAGAGTCTATGTATATAAGGTCTATGAAACCCTGAATAATGAAGCTGTCTCTTCCGTCCGCCGCCGCAATTAGTTCCTCAAAGTGTTCTTCTACACCGAGTATCTCTTTTGCATCCACGCCCTCGAAGTTTGACAAAAACTGTACGCCGTCGTCGTAATATTTCTTACACAAGTCGGTGCGCTTATAGGGGGGGAATTCTAAAGTTACACGGTCGAAGAATTTGTTTTCATATTCACCCAGTAACTCATATTCGGCAAGTTCATCTTTGCCC
>CAVKLS010000058.1:0-9013 GCA_963657025.1 bacterium
AATGTTGTCGTTTTAACTCAGCCGAGAGATTTCACAAAAAAGAAAAGCTCCGCTTACCCTTTGGTCAAGGCACATTACCATGGCTACAAGGAATTCGCGGATTCGATGAAAAACCGTCATGTCGTCTATAACAATGAGCTTCTGTATCTTTCCGACAAGGAGAAAAAGGGGACTTGCTTTGTGATTGCTCCCGAAACAAGCCTTGAGATAGACAGACTCGAGCGTGACCCCGACAAGCTGACGGAAATTTATGAGCGTGGATTTCATGATGCTATGGCAAAAATGCCACAGCTAAAGGCTTTTCTCGGCCGTTGAGCATTTTGTGGTAGACTTTGCCGATGCTTTTATTGTAAAATAAGCATGTGTGATATGAAGATAAGAAAGAAAAACAATTGTTCGAAAAATTTCACCAAAGTTATTGCTTTTTATCTCACTTTCAAGTATAATCATAGTACAGATGTTCCCTCGCCGAAGTGAGAAAACATTAAGTATTTCAACAGAGGAATTTTCAATAACTCGATTGAAATACCAAGGAGCTAAACGAGGTAACATTCAGGATTCAGTAAAATAAACATACATACATGTTATTACATAGGAGAATTAAATATGGCAGATGAAAAAAACAAGGCGCTGGAAAGTGCCCTTACCCAGATAAGAAAGCAGTTCGGTGACGGTGCGGTTATGCGTCTCGGACAGACTCAGGCGCTCAACGTCGAGGCTATCTCCACGGGCTCACTCACGCTCGATATGGCTCTCGGTATAGGCGGACTTCCCAGAGGAAGAATCATCGAGATTTACGGTCCCGAATCCTCAGGTAAAACAACGCTTGCTTTGCACTGCGTAGCAGAGGGGCAGAAGCTTGGCGGAAATGCCGCTTTTATCGATGTTGAGCATGCACTTGACCCTGTTTATGCGTCTCACCTCGGAGTTGATATTGATTCACTTCTTGTTGCCCAGCCCGATACGGGTGAGCAGGCACTTGAAATCACTGAGAAGCTTATTGCGTCGGGTGCTATTGATGTCATCGTAGTTGACTCTGTTGCCGCACTTGTTCCGAGAGCTGAAATCGAGGGCGAGATGGGCGACAGCCATGTCGGACTTCAGGCAAGACTTATGTCACAGGCAATGAGAAAGCTGACTGGCGCAATCTCGAAATCAAACTGCGTTGCTATTTTCATCAACCAGATTCGTGAGAAGGTCGGCGTTATGTACGGTAACCCCGAGACAACATCGGGCGGCCGTGCTTTGAAGTTCTATGCTTCGGTTCGACTTGATGTCAGAAGAGTTGAGTCCATTAAGGTTGGCGGCGAGGTAGTCGGTAACCACACAAAGGTTAAGGTTGTCAAGAATAAGGTTGCACCGCCGTTCAAGGTTGCAGAGTTTGACATTATGTACGGCGAGGGCATTTCCAAGATGGGTGAAATCATGGATGCCGCTATCGATATGGACATCATCCATAAATCGGGCGCATGGTTCAGCTATGAGGGTCAGAGACTGGCACAGGGCAAGGATAATTCCAAGAAGCTTATCGAGAGCAATCCCGAGCTTTTGAACGAGATTGAAACCAAGGTAAGAACGAGATTTATGGAGCAGTACGGCCCGAAGAAGGATGAAGAGGAGAAGCCGAAGGGCGCCGATGTCAAGAAGGTTGAGACAGCGGTACCTCAGGCAGAACCGAAGCAGCCGACAATTACTGCTGACATTGACATTACCGTTGACGACTGATGCTCATAACGGACATAAGAACGAGAAGGAAAGGGCTTTCTCAGCTTTATATTGACGGTGAGGAAGCCATGAAGCTCGATACATTCACGCTGGAGGCAAATGGCGTAAAAGTCGGTCAAAGCCTCACGGATGAGGAGCTGTACGGGCTTATTAAAAAATCGGAAGCACACAGAGCCTCGGAAAAGGCTCTGTATCTTCTTGAATATAGGGCGAGAAGCAAAAAAGAGCTCATCGACAAGGTGAGCGAGGTGGCGTCAAAGGAAACAGCCGAGCAAACGGCAGATCGTATGGAGGAATTGGGTCTTATCGACGATCTTGAGTTTGCCCGGGTCTTTGTGCGTCAGCTTTTTTCTGTTAAGAAATTCGGCAAAAGACGTGTGGTTCAGGAGCTCAGAATAAAGGGGATTTCCCCTGAGATTATCGACGAGGTTGTCGAAGAATATGAGGATGAACCGATTGAGAAGATAAAAATGCTTCTTGAAAAGAAATATCGTGGGTTTGCTGACGATGAAAAGATTAAGAGAAGGGCTGTTTCGGCACTTCAAAGATACGGCTACAGCTTTGATGAAATTCGAGAGGGTATGAGCTCCTTTGATTTCGAAGATTTTTGAGCCGAAAGAGTAAAAACAAAGGAGAAAACCTATGTCCGTAAAGGTCGGAATGATATGCCTCGGCTGTGCAAAAAATCAGGTCGACGGCGAAATGCTTATGGCGGCACTGAGAAACGGTGGCTTCGAGACAGTAAGTGACCCCGCAGAGAGTGACATTGCCATTATTAACACATGCGGATTTATCGACAGCGCAAAGAAAGAGTCAATCGGCGAGATTCTCGAGCTTGTAGACCTCAAAAACGACGGTGTTATCGAGAAAATCGTTGTAACGGGTTGTCTTGCGGAGAGATACAAGGACGAGATAAGAAGGGATATTCCCGAGGTTGACGCAGTTCTCGGTATCGGAGCAAATGCCGATATTGTCGATAAGTTCAGGGAGCTTGTTGGCGGAGAGGCTGTCGAGAGCTTCCCGGACAAATATCAGATGCCGCTTTGCGGTGACCGTGACTTAAGCACGCCAAATTATTATGCTTACCTTAAAATCGCAGAGGGCTGCGACAACAACTGCACCTACTGTGCAATTCCTATGATAAGAGGAAAGCAGCGTTCCAGAACGATTGAAAATATTGTTATGGAGGCAGAGGGACTTGTAAAGAACGGCGTTAAGGAGCTTATCGTCATAGCACAGGACACTTCACGCTACGGTGTTGATATTTACGGAGAGTTCTCTCTTGCAAGACTTTTGAAGGAGCTTGCCAAGATAGAAAATCTCAAGTGGATAAGAGTTCTTTATTGCTACCCCGAGGCTATCACAGAGGAGCTTATCGATGTTTTTGCAAGCGAGGACAAGGTGGTTAAGTATCTTGATTTGCCGCTTCAGCATGCATCGGGAAGAGTTCTCAAGAGAATGAACCGCCGTGGCGACAGAGAAAAACTCACGGCACTTATAAACAAGCTTCGTGAGAGAATACCGGGCATTGTTCTTCGTTCTACCTTTATTGCGGGCTTCCCGGGAGAGACCGAGGAGGATTTCACAGAGCTTGCCGAGTTCGTCAAGGACATGGAGTTTGACCGCATGGGCTGTTTTGCCTACTCACAGGAGGAGGGAACTCCTGCCGCAAGAATGAAAGAGCAGCTTGACGAGGAAACAAAGGAAGAGCGTGCGAGAATAATCATGGAGAGCCAGATGGACATCATGGATCGCATTAATCAACGCCATATCGGAAAAATCCTCGAGGTTATGGTTGACGGTTTCGATGACGAGCAGGAATGCTATTTCGGTAGAAGCTACATGGACGCTCCCGATGTTGACGGATTTGTTTACTTTAATTCGGAAAACGAATTGAATCCGGGCGACTTTGTGACGGTTGAAATTGAGGACGCCATAGACGCAGACCTCTACGGTACTCAGAGAGATTAACAAAAAGGGATGCCCAATCGGACATCCCTTAAAATATATGATATGAAAATCAGCCGACGTTGCCGCTGTTGATTCCGACGCTGTCGTTATCGAGCGGAAGCCATGCAAGTACCTTCTGGATGTAGGTATCCCAGAAATCCCAGTCATGATTTCCTGCACCGTATTCCCATGTTACGTCTGCACCAAGCGCGGTGAGGTGATCTTTGAACTCGACATTCGGAGCGAAAAGACCGTCCTCGGTTCCGCAGCACATGTAGATTTTTGGGAACTTCTTGCCGTCCTTTGCAAGCTTGTCGGCAAGAGCGTAGTAATCCTTGTCACTGCCCTTGAGGTTTTCGAGCGGGCCGAAGAAGGATTCGTAGTAGTAGCGGTTGTGAAGATTCCAGCCTGAATCATCGTAAACGGAATTTACTGCATCATCTACGATAAGTGCGGCTGAAAGAGAGGCGATGCAGCCGAAGTTCTCACTGTACTTGAGACCGTTTGTGAGAGCACCGCATCCGCCCATGGAAAGTCCTGCAATGAAGGTGTCCTCGGGCTTATCGGAGCAAGGGAAAGTTTTTCTTGTGAATTCAAGAAGCTCCTCGCCTATGAACTTGGAGAAATAGTCGCCCGATTTTGGATTGTCGCAGTAGAATTTATTCTCGCCCGACGGCATGATTACAATGAGGTCTTTTGCCTCTGCCCAGCGCTGAATTCTTGTGCCGGAGAGCCAGTCGACGCAGTTTCCAAAAACACCGTGGAGAAGATAGAGAGTTTTGTACTTTTTAGGTGCTTCCTTCTTGTCGGCGTCGGGACCGAATTTCAGTTTGTCGGTCGGAACAATAGCCTTGATCTGAACAGTGCGCATAAGTGATTTTGATATAAAATCACATGAAACAATTGCCATTGAAAAATCCTCCTTGATTAATTGATACATATGTCTTAATTGATTCTATTATATACTGTAACGGCTTTATTTTCAAGCTGTTAGGAAAGACAGGTGATTAAATATGCATATTCCCGAGAGTGAAAGCACCAAGCTTGATATTCTGACCTTTGACGAAGCAAGGATATCAAGAACCGACAAGGATTCCTATGACAGGGAAAAATGGCTTTATATTCCCGATTTTTACTCTGAGTACCGTTATATTTTGGGTACGAGGGGAAAAAAGCCGCTCATTACTATCGGAATTAACCCCTCGACTGCCGAGCCTGACAATCTCGATAACACATTGAAATCAGTGGAGAGAATTGCGAGCGGAAACGGCTTTGATTCTTTTATAATGTTCAACGTATACGCACAGCGTGCGACAAATCCCGATGATATGGACAAGGTTTTCAATACGGCGCTCCATGCGGAGAATATGAAGGCGTTTCGTTATGTCCTCGAGAACAGCGGAGAAAATCCGACGGTTTGGGCGGCTTGGGGAACGATAGTCGAGAAGAGGGACTATCTCAAGACCTGTCTTTCCGATATGGTGAAAATAGGTGAGGAATTCGGCGCACGGTGGGTGAGTGCGGGAAAGCGTTCGGTTAAGGGCCATCCGCATCATCCGTTGTACCTAAAAAAAGATTCTCTCATCGAGGATTTTGATATGGGAGAGTATCTTACAAAGCTTGATTGATATTGCGTTTCAAATAAAATGAAAAGCTGTCGGAACAAAATCCGACAGCTTTTTTGATGCTTGATTGTTAAATTACAGGAGAAGAATACCTGCTTCGGAGCAGATTTTCTTTGTGTTTTCGTCCCAGATAGAGGACTGAACCTCACCGATATGAGCCTTGCCGAGAAGCAGCATGCAAAGTCTCGACTGACCGATACCGCCGCCGATTGTGAGCGGAAGCTCGTTGTTTAAAAGTGCCTTGTGGAAGGGAAGCTTGCTTCTTTCTTCACAGCCCGAGAGTTTAAGCTGAGATGCAAGAGATTCGCTGTCCACTCGTATACCCATGGATGAAACCTCGAAAGCAATGCCCAAAGTATCGTGCCAGAAGAGAATGTCTCCGTTCAGATTCCAATCGTCGTAGTCGGGTGCTCTGCCGTCATGCTTTTCGCCGCTTTTTAGTTTGCCGCCGATTTGGCTTATGAAAACGGTCTTGTGCTCCTTGACGAAAGCGTTTTCCCTTTCCTTTGGTGTGAGGTCGGGATACATGTCCTCAAGCTCCTGAGAGCTTATAAATGTGACCTCTCTTTTTAATTCTGTATTTAGCTCTGGGAACTGCCACTTTATCTCATCAAGTGTGCCGCAAATTGCCGAAACAATTCTCTCGACTGTATTATTGAGATATTGGATATTTCTTGTTTCTCTTTCGATAACCTTTTCCCAGTCCCACTGATCGACGTAAACAGAGTGTATGTTATCGAGCTCCTCGTCACGGCGGATTGCGTTCATATCGGTGATAAGTCCGTTGCCGACAAAGAATCCGTAGCGTTTTAGTGCAAGTCTTTTCCATTTTGCGAGGGAGTGCACAACCTGTGCGTCGGTGGAAGCTGCGGGAATATCAAAGCCGACGGGGCGTTCGACGCCGTTCAGATCATCGTTAAGACCTGTTTTCGGATCGACAAAAAGCGGTGCGGTAACTCTTTTCAGGTGCAGAGCGGCACTTAGCTTAACCTCAAAGACGCTCTTGATGAGTCCGATTGCCTTTTGCGTTTCGTAAAGACCGAGGGTAGATTTGTAGCCTTCGGGGATGAATGTTTGCATAATATTCTTCCTTTCTTCGGATGTATGACAGATTAAGTATAACCTTATTATTGTGCTTTGTAAAGCCGAATACAAATGAAAGAACGGGAATTCGGCTTAATTGCGAATTCCCGTTGTGCTCGAATCAATGTTTAGTTTTCAACCGTTCTCGGTTGTCTTGTTGAATTTTCCGCCCGCAAGAAGAATGAAGAGAAGTACTGTGCCGACAGCCGTGACCAATGTTCCGACGAGAAGAGTAAGCTCTACACTCGAGGAGTCAAAGAGCATGCCGCCGATTTTATTGAAGATTATTCCGCTTATCACAAGAGCCATATCAAAAATGGACATACCTTTTACCTTGTTTGCAGGGTCAATGGTTTCGTTTACAAAGAAAACTCCGCCGGGGATAATCACCGCAAAGGTGAAGAACTGAATGCACTGAGCTATGTAAAACACAAAAATACTTGGGGCAATCAGTGTGATTACCGCTTTGAAAATCATGGCAACTGCGGAAAGCTTCAGAAGTGCGCCTGCCGAACCAAGCTTTTTTCGAAGCCACGGAACAAGTGCCATGCCGGGTAATTCGAGAACGGCGGCAATTGCAGTGCCGATACCCATTTCTTTTTCTGTTCCGCCGAGGTGACGGACTATGTTTATCGTATAAGTGTTAATAAACTGATGAGATGCATAGATGAGCACGACCGCAAAAACAACGGCGATAAATCTTGAATTTCTCTTTGCGAATTCAAGAAGACTGATAGCCTCCTGTTTAACACTGTCATCGGAAGCTTTATTCTTTGAAGTGCTCTTTACTTTTGGAAAGAAAAGAACGAGAACCGCATCCAAGCCGCAGCATGCGAGAAGCAATATCATGATGATGCCAGAGCCGAACCAATCGACCGCATAACCCATGAAGAATGCCATAACGGCGTATCCGATAGAGCCGAAGCCGCGGCAAAGGCTGTAGTTCAGGTTTTCGCCGGCGTAGACATGCTCCATGCCAAGACTCGTGAGGAATGTTCCCTGAGTACGGCTCATGGAATAGAGCACGATGGAGATAAGACAAACGGGCAGAAAGAAACTCGGCAAAATAAGCAGAAGTGCACCGCCGACTGCCGAAATCATGAGTAAAATTGCCGTGATGCTCTTAATTGGTATGCTCGGGTGCTTATCCGAAAATGAAGCAAGCAAGGGACTTATGATAATTCCTACAAAGCTGCCCAGTGCCAGCACCGTTCCGATTTGAGAATCGGAAAACATTCTCGTGCCGTCCTTGGTTTCGATTGCCTGAAGATAAGGCGTAATGAACGCAAGTATCGAGCAAAGAGAAGCGTTGTGCAGAAATTGCAGAAAGGCATACTGCACGGTCATGTTTTTTGAAGCTTTCATATTTAATCCTCCACACCTATATATACAATTATGCTGTATATTGCTTTCAGTATAGCACAAAGAAGGAGAATTTAACACTGAAATTTTGAGACAAAAAGAAAAGTCTGTACCCGAGATAATAAGGTACAGACTGAAATTGAATCAGATTTTGTCGCCTGCCATGAGCTTGTTTATGACAGGAATTTTAAAGAGAATCGAAGCTCCTATTACCGTTGTGATGCACTCGGGGAGCATATAGGCTCCGTTATAAAGAAGTGAGTACCAGTATGGGCCTTTCAGAGTGAATGAGCCGAAGCTTATACTGAAATCGAGGTATGTCCAGAGGGCAAAGCCTGTGATGAAGTGGCAGACGAAGCGGAGAAAGACCGCAAGAGCAACTCCGAGGACGATTCCGCCTATACCTTTCTTTCTGAAAAGACCCGCAACCCCGAGAACGGAAAAAGCGACGATGTAATCAAAAAGTATCATCACGATGAGAAGTCCGCCGGTGAATCCCCAGCCGAGACAACCCTCCTGAACACCGAATCCGAACTGAATCAGTGAGAAGATGAACGAGGAAACGAGTCCCCATTTAACTCCGTATTCTATGGAAATCATACATACGGGCAACATGGAGAGAAGTGTGATGCTTCCTCCGAACGGCATTTGCAGAACCTTAACCATACTGAGCACGGTTCCGAGTGCAAGCAGCATGGCGGTTACAGCAAGCCTTCTGGTACGGTTTACTGAACTTGACATTAATATTAACTTCCTTTCCTACGGCGGCATTATCCGCATCAGGTTCTAAGGGTATTATCTCAGCCGACCGTGATATTCGGTCAGCACCCCAAAGCTTATGTTAGCACATTTTAACAAATAAATCAATAGAACTGAGTGCGGGAGATATTTTAAAGAGGAATATCAAAAATTGGCTTTCGGAGCATGCCAAAAAGCCACCGCTTAAGGCAGTGGCTTTTTAGCTATATAAGGTGTGGATTTTCACAACGCGTACTCTAAATTAAAGATTACTTGCTGATTGGTGAAACAACTCCGCCGATGTTGACATACATAGCGTGGTTGAAATCAGCTGCAGGGCTTGTCATCTCAATGTCTCTTACATCAGCGAAAGCTCTTCTTGTGTGCTTTGCAGCAGCTCTTTCATTTTCCATTCTTGAAGTTAAAATTGTCATTGGCTTTCTTGAAAACATAATCGTGACATCCTTTCATCATACTGAACCGCATCGGTTCGATGCTCTTTCTTTTCTCTTTAAGGTTTTGTTTTAAGG
>CAVKLS010000059.1:0-5331 GCA_963657025.1 bacterium
ACCTACACCTACTTCAAGTGCCCAAATTGCCACCAGCAGCTTCGTGCACCGAAGGGCAGAGGAAAAATTCAGGTCACATGTCAGAATTGTCGTAAGGAATTCGTCAAAAAAGTTTGATGAATTAATTTATATATGAGGAGTTATTGATATGAATGTAGCATTATTGGGAACATGGCATGTTCACGCACCGGAGTACAGCGAAGCTGTCATAAGCAGCGACAAGGCAAACCTCGTCAAGGTTTGGGACGCTGACCTCGCAAAGGCTAAGGCTTTTGCGGCAAAGTACTCCATAGCTTATACGGATAAGCTCGAGGAGATTCTCGAGGACGAAACAATCGACAGCGTGCTTGTCTGCACGGCTACGGGCGACCACGTAAGCGTTATTCCTACAGCGGCTAAGGCAGGAAAAAACATATTTACTGAGAAGGTTCTCGCTTTCACAGCTGCCGAAGCAGAGGCTATCAAAAAGGTTGTTGACGAGAGCGGAGTTAAATTCACTATCTCCTACCCACACAGAACCTGGGGCAAGCTTAAGTATGCAAAGGATCTTCTCAGCGAGGGCAAGCTCGGAAAAATCACATATGCAAGAGTCAGAAACGTTCACTCTGGTGTTTCTGACGGATGGCTTCCCGAGCATTTCTTTGACAAGGAGCAGTGCGGCGGCGGCGCAATGATGGATCTCGGCGCTCATCCTATGTACACCCTTGCTTGGCTTTTAGGCGAACCGAAGAGCATAACATCCACCTTTACATCTGTTTACGGCAAGCCCGTCGAGGACAATGCGGTTTCCGTTCTCGAGTTTGACGGCGGCGTAATCGGTGTTTCCGAAACAGGCTTTGTCTCCAAGGACAACCCTTACACATTGGAGCTCAGCGGTACAGCAGGTGCACTTCTCGTTCACGGCGACAGAGTTGCAAGCTGCAACCCCGCAACAGACGGCGAGTGGAAGCATCTTCACAACGAGTGGCTTCCTGAGAACGATCCGCTTCCGATTTATCAGTGGATTGACGCCGTAGTAAATGACACTAAGGCGCCGTTTGGCACAGATGAGGCAGTTGTTCTCTCAAAGCTTATGGAGGGCGCATACAAGGCGTCCGAGAGCGGCGAAAAATATTATTTCTGATTTCAGAACCTGAAAAACAATCAGTGGCGTTCCGGACGGAGCGCCACTTTTTTGCATTTTATTGAAAACACAAAAAGGATGCCGATTCAAAAATCGACATCCTTTCTGTATTAGGTTAGAATTACAATTATTCGTTGGTTATCTGCTTATAAAGAGCAATATACTCTCTTGCACTCTTGCCCCAGGAATTATCGCACTTCATGGCTCTGTCAACAAGAACATCCCAAGCCTTCTTATCTGTGTTGTAAAGATAAATTGCTCTGTGGAGTGTGTTGAGCATATCGCCTGAGTCATAGTTAAGGAAAGTAAATCCGTTTCCTTCTCCGTCGCCGCTGTCTGTGATAGTATCCTTCAGTCCGCCTGTCTGACGGATTACGGGGATGGTGCCGTATCTCAATGATATCATCTGAGAAAGTCCGCATGGCTCTGCCTTTGACGGCATGAGGAACATATCCGCACCTGCGTAAATCTTCGATGACAGTTCGGGAATAAAGCCTATTGTAATGCTGAATCTTCCCGGATACTTGTCAGCCATTTCCTTGAAGAAGGTCTCATACTCCCAGTCTCCGCTGCCAAGAACGGCAAACTGAGCATTCGAGAACTCCATGATATTGTCGATAGCCGACTTAACAAGATCGAGTCCCTTGTGAGAAACAAGTCTTGTTACCATACCGATAAGCGGAAGATTAGGCTTAACCTCAAGTCCGAGTCTTTCCTGAAGCTTTGCCTTGTTGACCGCCTTGCCCGACTTGTCCTTAATGCTGAAGTTAGCATAAATCTTATCGTCGGTCTCGGGGTCGTAGAGCTTTTCGTCAATTCCGTTGAGAATACCGCTCAATTTCCATGAGCGCTCACGAAGAATCGGGTCAAGCTTATGTGAGAACCACGGGTCGAGAATTTCTTTTGCATATGTCGGAGAAACAGTTGAAACCCAGTTTGAGGTCTCGATTGCGCCCTTCATGATGTTCACGCAGTCGTTCCACTCGAGAAGATTTGCATTCGCACTCGGAATGCCGAAAACATCCTCGAGAATCTCTCTGCCGTACTGACCCTGATATTGAATATTATGGATGGTAAAGAGAGTTTTAATTCCCTTGTACCATTCCTGATTTGCATAGAAAATGTGATAATAAACCGGTACAAGACCCGTCTCCCAGTCGTTGCAATGGAGAACATCGGGCTTGAAATCAATCGCCGGAAGCATCTCGATGCATGCTCTTGAGAAGAACGCAAATCTCTCGGCATCGTCATAATGACCGTAGAGTCTGCCTCTCTTAAAATAATACTGATTATCGAGAAGATAATAGGTTACTCCGTCATATTTAGCCTCGTAAATACCGCAGTACTGGCGTCGCCAAGCAACGGGGACACTGATGCTGGTTACAAAATGCATAGAGTCCTTCAGTTCCTGCGGAATACTGTCATATAAAGGCATTACAACTCTGCAACCGATAAGACGTGTACGGAGAGCCTTCGGCAATGAGCCGGCGACATCTGCAAGTCCGCCCGAAGCAGCGAACGGTCTCGCTTCACTTGTGCAGAATAAAACTTTCATGATGAATCCTTTCTATTTTCTAAAACCACACACCAATATAGGAATACTCCGAGCAGTTACCCACTACTCGGAGTAGCCGTCAATCTTTCTTAGAAGGTCTTCCTTATCAGACCTTTGTGTTCTTTGCAATGTAGAACGGATAGCTCTCAGTGCCGGACATCTTCTGACCTGCGCTTACCTCTACCTTCTTGTCAAGAACAACATAGTTGATATCAACATTCTCACCGATTACGGTGTCCTGCATGATAACGCAGTTCTTGACCTTTGCGCCCTTCTTAATCTGAACGCCGCGGAATACGATGCAGTTCTCAACCTCACCGTCAATGATGCAGCCGTCAGCAACGAGAGAGTTGGAAACATTAGAGCCTAAGCCGTACTTTGCAGGCATATCGTCTCTGTTCTTTGTGTAAATCGGCTGCTTCGGATTCATGAAGAGCTCATTTCTGACCTTCGGATCCATAAGAGCGATGTTAGCGTCAAAATAGGATGTGAGAGAAGTAATCTGATAGGAAACTCCCTCGTACTCGTAGCCGTAAACCTTAGCGTCCTTGATGAGCATTGGCAAAACAACTCTGTCGAGGTCGAGAAGGTTCTTGCCGTAGCAGCTCTCAACGAGAGAGATGAGATACTCTCTGCCGAAAATATACATGCCCATACCGACATTTGCGCTTGATGCAGCCTTATCTGTAACGATAGACTCTCTTACTCTGTCCTCAGGGTCGATTGTGAATACATTTGAGCTTACGCCCTCAACAACAGCGCCTCTGCGATAGATGCATGTTACGTCTGCGCCCTTCTCGATGTGATACTCGAGAGCGTCTGCATAGTTGATGTTTGCAACATAGTCACAGTCGGAGAGAATTACATATTCCTCATGAGAATTGTTGAGGAAGTTTCTGATGCTGTAAAGAGACTCGATTCTGCCGTTGTTTCTTGTGTGATCTGTTCCGAAAGGCGGAAGAAGGTAAAGGCCCTCGTTCTTTCTGGAGAGATCCCAAGCCTTACCGGATCCTAAGTGGTCCATAAGAGACTGGTAGTTCTCTTCTGTTACAACACCGATTTTATTTATACCTGAGTTTACAAGGTTTGAGAGCGGGAAGTCGACAAGACGGTATCTTGCACCGTAAGGAATCGACGCCATAACTCTTTCCTTTGTAAGCTCGCTTACTCTGTTTTCATGAACATAGGCAAAAAGGATGCCCACCGCTTTCTTTGCACGCATTATTCTACATCCTCCTTATGCTTCAATCATTTCCTTAGGAGCTACTACCTGAGCATCTGCTACGGTAGCCTCCGGGCCTACAACAGCAACGCCCCAGTCATCGAGGTTAGCCATGTTCTCCGGTCTTTCACCGACAACGGCACCCTTACCGATGTGAGCATTCTGAGCAACAAGAGCATACTGAACAACAGCGCCCTCCTCGATTACCGCACCCGGAAGAATGACGGAATTGTCAATCTTTGCGCCGCTTGCGACATAAACGCCCTGTGAAAGGACAGAGTACTCGAGGTCGCCGTAAATCTGGCAGCCCTCAGCAACAAGTGAATTCTGAACGCTTGTGCCGTTTGCTACATAGTGAGGCGGCATATCGGGTGTTCTTGAATAAATCTTCCACTCGTTGTCGTCAAGCTTAAGATTGAGGTTAGGATTGAGAAGGTCAAGGTTAGCCTCCCAGAGAGCGTCGATTGTTCCGACGTCCTTCCAGTAGCCGTCAAATGTATAAGCAAACATTCTCTCGCCTGAGTTGAGCATATTCGGAAGAACGTTGAAACCGAAGTCGTTCTTGGAATTCGGATCAGCCTCATCAAGCTCGAGGTACTTTCTCAGTTTCTCCCATGTGAAGCAGTAAATACCCATGGATGCGTTTGTGCTCTTCGGGTGCTTCGGCTTCTCGTCGAACTCATAAATGCTGCCGTCCTCGTTTGTGTTGAGAATTCCGTAACGTGATGCGTCCTCAAGAGAAACAGTGTAGCATGCGATTGTGCAAGCTGCATCGTTAGCCTTATGATATTCAACCATCTTGGAATAATCCATCTTGTAGATATGGTCGCCCGAAAGAACGATAACATACTCAGGATTGTATCTTGCGATGTAGCCGAGGTTCTGATAAATAGCATTTGCCGTGCCTTTATACCAGTCTGTTCCCTGCTGCTGCTCATACGGCGGTAATACTCTTACGCCTCCGTTCATGGAGTCTAAGTCCCACGGCTGGCCGTTTCCGATGTATTCGTTGAGCTCCAGCGGCTGATACTGTGTGAGAACACCGACTGTGGAAATTCCGGAGTTCACGCAGTTCGAGAGCGGAAAATCGATGATTCTGTACTTTCCGCCAAATGGTACTGCAGGCTTTGCGACATTCTTTGTCAGCGAATAAAGACGGCTTCCGCGTCCTCCTGCAAGCAGCATTGCTACTACTTCCTGTTTAGGCAACATAATTGTTTCCTCCCTAATATTTCATATATATAATTGTGTGATTGGTTTTACCTTATCATTATTATACAGTTATATAATAACAACTGTGTAATAAAATTGCAAGAATTTTATTTAAAATTATACAATATCCTAAAACAGCTTTGTAAATTTTGTGTAGTTTGTATTAAAACTATGTAAAATTTCGGAGTAACAAAAAAGAGGAAAAATCGGCTGATTTCT
>CAVKLS010000059.1:5341-8981 GCA_963657025.1 bacterium
CCTGCGTCAAAGCCTGTTCTAACGGCGTTTCCGACATTTGAGGCCGTTATGCAGTCGCCGACGGCGAAAAATTCTTCCGCGGTGCATCTGAAGCTCTCAGAAAGCTCCGTTGAAGCTCTGTAGCCCGCCGCAAGAATTACGGTATCGGCTTCGATAATCTTTTCTTCTCCGTCCTCTTTGCAGACGATACCCGTCTCACTTATGCTTGTGCACACAGTGTTAAGATGAATCTTCACGGACTTCTCGCAGTGCTTTCTTATCGCAATCTGCGGAATCTCGCAGCTTGCGGCTGCAAGCGTATCGGTCATTTCCACGAGTTCAACGGCTTTTCCACATTCCTCAGCTAAGTAAACAGCTGTCTCTGCGCCCACGTCACCGCCGCCGATAACAGCAATTTTGTCTCCGAGCTTATTTTGAAGTGCGAGAGAATAAGCCTCCTCTGCCGTGATGACGTTCTTTCCGTCAGCTCCTGGAATTCTCGGAATAATCGGTCTTGCTCCGACAGCCGATATAACAACATCGGGTGAAAGAGACTCAATAAGTTCCTCTGTTGCCTGCGTATTAAGTCTTACATCTATCTTTGATTTCTCCGTCATATGAATTAAATAATTCATGAAATCGCATAAATTCTTCTTAAAGCTTACCTGCTTTGAGAAAATGAGCTTGCCGCCAAGGGTACCGCTTTTCTCCAAAAGGATAACCTCATGATCGCGGCTCTTTGCCGCTATCGCGGCTTGCATTCCTGCGGGGCCGCCGCCTATTACGACAACTCTTTTCTTTTCTGTGGCACAAGGGACAAGTCGTTTGAGTCTTAGCTCTCTTCCGACCGTCGGATTTACCGAACAGCCGAAGTTTTTGGCTCTTGTGTAATCAAGGCAATGGAAACAGCGAATGCACGGGATAATCTCGTCTTCCTTGTCGGTGCGTGACTTGGTGACAAGAAATGCGTCGGCAATTGTGCCTCGAGCCATGGAAACAATGTCGGCTCTGCCGTCAGCAAGACACTTCTCGATATCCTCGGGGTACTGATAGCCGCCGAGCGTAAGCACGGGAATGTGAATTCTGCCAGACTTCTTGACGTACTCGGCAAGGTAAGTGTTCACTCCGGCAGGCAAGAAGTGATTCGGATGAGTTATCTCCTCGGTGTCGGTCACGAATGAGCCCGCAGAAATATGGGCAATATCGATTTTATCCTGAATCATCTCGAGGAAATCCACGCAGTCCTTCTCGGTAAATCCGCCCTCTTCGGCAAGCTCCGAGCCTGAAATTCTGTATTCTATGAGAATTTTTCTTCCGACTCTTTTTCTTATGGCGTCGAGAATCATAATAGGAAATCTTGCTCTGTTCTCGAGACTTCCGCCGAATTTATCGGTGCGCTTATTTAGAAGCGGCGACAGGAACTGACTCAGGATAAGTCCGTGACCGCCATGAATGAGTATCATGTCAAATCCGCACTTTAGCGCATTCTCGGCAGCGTCGGCATAAAGCTCTGCAAGCTGCTGCATGACGTCCTCTGTGAACATTCTCACCTTTGCTCCGGATCTTCTTGTGCTCTCGCCGTTGACGGTATAAACGCATAATTCACCGTTATAGTCATATCCGTGATATGAGAAGCCGAGAAGCTCAAGGCTTATCTTTGCGCCGTAAAAATGAACGGCATCTGTAAGCTGAGTCCAAAAGCGGTGTCCCTCTGGATGGAAGATATTCTCGTTTGCGTGAACGGGATCATACGGCTTATGTATATCCATATTCTGAGCTGAAACCGTTATGCAAGCTGAGCCGCCTCTCGCTTTTTCGGCATAGTACGCAATGACGTGGTCATTAGGATATTCCTCCCGTCCCGCAAGAAGGTGAGCACCTGCGGGTGCGGACCAAATTCTGTTCTTGAAAGTCACTCCGTTTATCGTAATCGGGGCGAACATATGCGGATATTTATTCTTCATAAGATTTTCCTCTTTGCGTGATAAAAAATATGTCATCATTGTACCACCGCAAAATAATCATATCAAGAACTTGAATTCTTTTTCGCGTTAGATTATAACTAATAATTAAGAAAGAATTTCTCAGACGCAAGAAAGGCAACATCATGGAAAGCAAAAAATATATATACGAAACTCATCTTCACACCTGTGAGGCAAGCGCATGCGGCGTGGCTCACGGTGCGGATTATATCGATTATATGTCTAATCTCGGCTACTCGGGAATCATAGTCACCGACCATTTCTTTAACGGAAACTCCTGTGTGCCAAAAAATCTTCCTTGGGAAGAAAGAGTAAAAATGTACCGCTCAGGCTATGAAGCCGCCAAAGAAGCCGCTGAGGGCAAAAATCTTTCCGTTTTCTTCGGAATCGAATATAACTTTCAGGGCGACGAATATCTTATCTACGGTGTTGACGAAAAATGGCTGCTCGATAACCCAGACATCATGACTAAGGAACGCACAGAGGTCTACAAAAGCGTGAAAGCCTACGGCGGACTTATGCTTCAGGCTCACCCGTACAGAGAAAGAGAATATCTCACTGCCATCAGGCTGACACCGAGTGCATGTGACGGAATCGAGGTATATAACGCCTGCAACAGACCGTACGAAAACGCTTTGGCAAGAGCATACGCCGAAAAAGTGGGCATGAGCATATTGAGCGGCGGCAGTGACATTCATCACATCAGCGACGCCAACAAGGGCGGTGTTGCCTTTGACCGCAAGCTTGAGAGCATAGAGGACTTTGTAAAAGCCATACTGAACCACGAGGGAACACCTGTCACTTTAAGAAACGGAAAATTCACTCCCGTGACAGAGTTTACCGACGAAAACATTGTTTCCAAAATCCCATCTCTCCCCGTAATAATCTACGAAAAATAACAAGCTCAACGCAAAAACGCTGTACCCACGAAGAGTACAGCGTTTTGTTATTCCCATTTGGTTTTGAACATTACCGAGAGACTTGTTGAAAAGTCATCGATTAATTCAGCCTCAGAGTTTTGATAATCTTATCGAGTGCGATTTTCAGCGGTCGATACAAAAGCAAGGCAACGAGGAAATTTCCCCCGCAGTGGACAAAATCAAAAAGCAGACCGCTTGTGAAATAAGCCCAGAAGCCGCCGATTCCGCCGATAAAAAGATAGACTATCGAGCAGAGAAAGCCGAAGCAAAGACCGTATATACCAGAGATGCACGCCCAAACGAAGGCGTTGTCCACCCATCTGAACAGCCATGCGATAAGAGCAAGAAGCGGCCAGATGTAGATATACATGATGACCCATGTGTTAAACCCGTAGGTCATAGCCTCGATGAACACAAAAACAGCTAAAATTCCGAAAATTCTCTCTCTGAAGCAAACAGTGAAAAGTATGGTTAGAAGCGACACAAGCTCAATGTTTGGCAGGAATGCCAGCGAAACCTGTGCGACATACATAAGCACACCGAGCATTGCCATCAGGCAGATATCCCTTATAACCGTAGAGCGGCTTTTCATTTTTTATCAGTAGCCCTCTGTGAATGTGAGCTCGTAGTGATCTCCGTCAGCAACCATTGTGTCTGTTGCTCCTGTTGTGAGGGTCTCGCCGTCCTTAGTGATGCACCACCACTCCTGATTATCCTCGTTTACCGTCTCGCCGTCAGCAGTAATGATGTAAAGGCCCC
>CAVKLS010000060.1:0-8564 GCA_963657025.1 bacterium
GGTCTCGGACAGGGTGCATACGACGGACTTCAGAGTGCGGGAATATTTCTCATTTACCCCGGTGTGAAAGGCTCTGCTGAGGATGCGGTAAAGGCTATGGTAAGCGGAAATCTAAAGTTTGACATGAATGCCGTTCACGTTGGCGGTCATTGCCATGGCGGACACTGAGGTTTGTTTTGCAGACGATAGACGAAGCTCTTTTTAAGCTTTCAAAATCGAAATTCCGCTCGTCGTTCCACTTGACGCAGAAGGATAAGAAAATAGTAGATGAAAAAGGCATTGACGTTATAGAACAGCACTGTGCCGATATTGTAAAAAAGCGGCTTGCTCCTGCGGTTATTCCAAATGACGGAAAGCAGACCCCTTGGCGCGGCTATCCCGTGTTTGTGGCTCAGCATGCCTGTGCGTGTTGCTGCAGAGGGTGCCTGAACAAGTGGTACAGAGTTCCGCTCGGAACTGAACTGACGGACTCCCAGCAAAAGAAAATAGTCCGACTTTTAACCGAATGGATACGGCGAGAAACGGAGGGGCAAAATGGCACTTTGGGCAATGGGTGATATGCACCTTACCTTTGCGGTGAACAAGGATATGACGGTTTTTTCGTCTGACTGGAAGCACCATGTGAAGAGAATTCAAAAGAATTTCTCAAAGAAAATAAAGCCTGATGATACGATTGTTCTGACGGGAGACCACTCATGGGGAAAGAGCGTGGAGCAGTGCATGCCGGACTTTGAGTTTATCGAGGCTCTGCCCGGCAGAAAGATACTGCTTCGGGGAAATCACGATATGTTTTGGGACGCAAAGAAAACCGATAAGCTGAATGATTTGTTTTCGGGAAAGCTTGAGTTTTTGCAGAACAATTTTTATAATTACGGTGATGTGGCTCTTTGCGGAACAAAAGGCTATTGCTTCGAGAACAAGGATTCGTGGGAGCACTATCTGAAAATTATGGAGAGAGAAACAGAAAGGCTTTCGGTTTCGCTGCAGCTTGCAAAAGAGGCGGGCTACAATCGCTTTATTGTTTTTCTGCATTATCCTCCCACAACAATAGGTTATTTTGAAAGTCCGCTCACAAGGCTTTGTGAGGAATACTGCGTGGAACAGGTTGTTTATTCCCATTGCCACGGAGCTGCACGCTGGAGCGACAGCCTAAGAGGCAATTTCGGAGGAATTGAGTACAGCCTTGTTTCGGGAGATTACCTCGGCTTCAAGCCTAAAAAAATACTTGACTGAAAGGATAAAACTTATGGCAAGCTATCTTATAAAGGACACAACAGAGGAAGAGAGAGAAAAAATCGTCCGTGATGCACTCGGATTTGATTCGGGCTGTGATGACGCTTTCGACGGCTATGACATGTATCTGCCGTATATCAAGGGCGAGATGGAGCTTAAGGACATCAACATGGCATACAAAACAAATTATATGAAGGATATGGAGCGTGAGCCGAGATACAACTGCGGCATGGGCGTGAGATATTAAGAGGGTTTTATTATGATGAAAATTGAACAGCGCTTTGAGGATATGGAAGACGATGTAAGGGACAAGCTCTTCATCGACCTTCGTGACAGAGATGATGTAAAGCGCGGAAAAGCCGAGGGTGCTCTCAATATTCCCGATGACGAAATCAATTCGAGACTTCACGAGCTTGACAAAACCAAGCCTGTCTATCTTATGTGCTATGCGGGTGCGACAAGCCTTGAGCGTGCGCAGAAGATGAGAGATGTCGGCTTTGAGGCATATTCCCTCAAGGGCGGCTACAGAGGGTATGTGCTCTATCAGATGAGCCTTTAAGCTTTAATGGGAGAATTTTAACTCTGTAATCCTCGAATTCCGCGGTTTAATGCATTTGCTCTTGATTATTTATTTTCCTTGTGATATTCTGATACCGAAAGATATATTTACGGAGGCAAATATTATGGACACACCTAAGTATTGCACAAATTGCGGCGCACCGCTGAACGGAGCAAAGTTCTGCCAGAATTGCGGACAGGCAGTTGAAATAAAGCCGGAAACCAAATTTTGTAAATTTTGTGGAGAGGTGATACCGGGAGACGCCGTTGTGTGCACGCACTGCGGCAGACAAGTCGAGAACCTTGCAGGCAGCACACCTACCGTTGTTGTCAACAATGTAAATAACAACAATAACGAAAACCTGATAGACGGCGTTTACATGAAGAGATGTGACAAGTGGATTGCTTTTCTGCTTTGTTTTTTCCTCGGCGGATTCGGCGCTCATAAGTTCTATGAGGGCAGAATCGGTATGGGTATTCTCTATTTATTGACAGGTGGACTCTTGTGTATCGGCTGGTTTATCGATTTGATAGCCATTCTTCTCAAACCGAATCCGTATTATGTATGACCTGAAGAGCTCTCTTATGAGGGCTCTTTTTTGTTGCCGTGACAAATTAAGTCTGAATTAATCGGGGACAGAAGAGGTTTAGTTTGTGGAATATCATCCCAAAGACTGAGCATAAGTCGTGCTATCCCGTGGGCGTTTCTGTAATCAAATTATAAATTTAGTTAATATAATACAAAAATTATTGAAAATTATGTGAAAAAAGCTGTTGAAACCGTGCTGTTATATGATATAATATGTGTTGATACATAGAAAGTATGTATGTCAATCTAATTTGAGAAACAATTAGGAGAAAAAAGTTGGAAAGAAGTATTAATCTCGAAAGACTTGCCGATCCTACCAATTTATTCGGCAATCTTGATTCGAACCTCAAGGTAATAGAGAGAGAATTTCACGTTTCGGCTGTTGTCAGAGACTCCGTTCTCAAGTTCTCGGGTGACGAGGAGAGCGTGGACAAAGCGGCAAGAGTTACCGAAAGTCTCATGAAGCTTGTCAATCGCGGAGAGGTGATAGATGAGCTCAGTGTTCGCTATTGCATGAATATGGTTCTTGAGGACAAAGAGGAAAAGGTGGTAGAGCTTTCGGGTGACACGATTTGCGTCACGGCAAAGGGAAAGCCTGTCAAGCCAAAAACGGTCGGACAGAGAAACTACTGCAACACGATTAAAAACAAGACTATCACGATAGGCGTGGGTCCTGCCGGTACAGGTAAAACCTATCTTGCCGTTGCCATGGCTGTCACTGCGTTCAGAGCGGGAACGGTGAACCGCATTATTCTCACAAGACCTGCGGTAGAAGCGGGCGAAAAGCTCGGATTTCTCCCCGGAGATCTGCAGCAGAAGGTTGACCCGTACCTGAGACCGCTTTACGATGCGCTTTTTGATATGCTCGGTGCGGAAACCTACGCAAAGTACATCGAGAAGGGTGCAATCGAAGTGGCACCGCTCGCTTATATGCGAGGAAGAACTCTCGATGACAGCTTCATCATTCTCGACGAGGCACAGAACACAACGGCTGAGCAGATGAAGATGTTTTTGACAAGACTCGGATTCGGCTCTAAAATGGTCATCACGGGCGACGTAACCCAGATAGACTTGCCCGACGGAAAGCGCTCGGGACTAAAGGACGCCATGAGAATACTTCGCGGTATCGACGATATCGGTCAGTTCAGGTTTACCGAAAAGGACGTTGTCCGTCACAAGCTTGTTCAGGACATCGTAAAAGCCTATGAAAAGGCTACACAAAACAGATAAACAAATTAATACATATTAATATACGGAAGGCAGGCAAGAACATGGATAAGACAAGAGTTATTATCACAAATCAGCAAAAGGCAGTTAAAATCCCCACGGGAGTAAGAATGCTCATCAGAAGAACCTGCAACGCCGTCCTCCAGATGGAAAAATTCGAGGGCTCGGCAGAGGTCAGCGTAACCTTCGTTGACAACGAACAGATAAGAGAGCTTAACAAGCAGTACAGAGATAAGGATGCCGCAACGGATGTTCTTTCTTTCCCGATGGGCGAGAACGGAGTTTACGACATAAACCATTCGACAGGCGCAAAGATACTCGGCGATGTTGTAATATCGGTCGAGAGAGCAGTCGAGCAGGCAGAACGCTACGGTCACTCTCTCGAGAGAGAAATCGGCTACCTCACGGCTCACTCCATGCTTCATCTTCTCGGTTACGACCACGAGAACGGCGGTCTTGAGAAGGTTCGCATGAGAGAGAAAGAGGAGCTTGTTATGACTCAGCTCGGACTTCCAAGCACTTCAAGCTACACAATCGACCCCGATTCAAACTGAGTGAATATTTACTGCCGATGCAAGCTAAACACTCGCATCGGTATTGTGCTGTTTAATGCAGCCTTAATAAAGATAACGGAGAAATAAAATGACAGAAAATTTTGAAGAAAAATCCGCTTTTATCGCAATTGTCGGAAGACCGAATGTCGGTAAAAGCTCGCTTTTGAATAAACTTATCGGTCAGAAGCTTGCTATTGTTTCGAGAAAGCCGCAGACCACACGAACAAGAATAATGGGTGTTCTCACTGAGGGTGAGACTCAGCTTGTGTTCATCGATACCCCCGGTCTTGTTAAATCGAGAAACGCACTTGATGATTATATGGTCAAGAGCGTGAATTCGTCTGTTGCTGGTGTGGATGCTTGTCTTCTTGTGGTCGAGGGAAACACCAAGATTTCCAAGGCGGATATCGAGCTTACAAAGAAGTTCAAGCAGCTTGGAATCCCCGCCGTGCTTGCGATAAACAAAATCGACCTTCTCGAGGATAAGTCCGTGCTCATGGAGCAGATAGTGAAGCTATCCGAGATGTATGATTTTGAGGCAATCGTGCCCGTTTCGGCTAAGGACGGCAACGGTATAAAAGACCTGAAGGACGAGCTTAAAAAGCTAACCATGCCGGGCGGTCATATATTCGAGGACGATACATTAACCGACCAGCCAGAAAGGGTCATCGCAAGCGAAATCGTGCGTGAAAAGGTACTTCGACTTCTCGACAAGGAGGTTCCGCACGGAGTTGCCGTAGTCACTGAGAGAATGACAGACAGAGGAGACATAATCGACATCGACTGCACCATTTACACCGAGAAGGCAAACCACAAGGGAATCATAATCGGCAAGGGCGGTTCGATGCTCAAGAGAATCGGCACTCAGGCGAGAATCGACATGGAGCGATTCTTTGACTGCAAGATTAATCTCCAGCTGTGGGTTAAGGTCAAGGAGGACTGGAGACTCAGACCGAATGTCCTTCATACACTCGGCTTTGACCTCAAGGATTTCAACGAGTAATGACAAATTCACTGAAAACCGACGGGCTTATCATTCGAGAGCAGACAGTCGGCGAGAGTGACCGCCTTGTGTATGTACTGACGAGAAACGACGGCGTTATCAAGGCTTTTGCACGTCATGCGAAAAATCCGAAGGACAACAAGGCTTCTTCGACGTCGCTTTTGTGCTACTCCGATTTTACTCTGCGTCAGGGAAAAAATTATTATTACATCGACTATGCGAAGCCGAAGGATGTTTTCTTCGGTCTTCGCAGTGACATCGAGAGCATCAGCCTTGCACAGTATTTTTGTGAGCTTGCTCTCGATTTCGTACCCGAGCAGACAAATTCGTCTGAGTTCTTGCGGCTTATGCTGAATTCGCTCTATTTTCTCTCAAAGGGAACAAGACCGAAAAAGCAGATTAAAGCAATAACGGAAATGCGCATGCTTTCTTTGGCGGGTTATATGCCGAATTTAATCGGTTGCAAGGAGTGCGGCGAGTACGAAAAGGATGTAATGTATTTTCTGCCGCTTGAGTCGGCGATTGTGTGCGGTGACTGCTACAGAGGAGAGAATCCTGCGATTGTGCTCAGCAAAACGGCACTTCATGCGATAAGGCATATTTGTTACTCCGAATTTGAAAAGATATATTCGTTCGCTGTGCCCGATGAGGCATTGAGACAGGTGGAGCTTGCGTGCGAAAGCTACACGGTCAACACTCTCGGTCACACGATGAAAACGCTTGATTTTTATAAATCAATAGCACCTACATAAAGGAAAAATAAATGGACAAAAATCATAAGGCGCTGGAGCTTGATAAAATACTCGCTATGCTTGCTTCGGAAACAAGCTGTGACGATGCTCACGCAATGGCTCTTGAGTTAAAGCCTGCCGAAAGTCTCGAGGACGCAAGAAATCTCTTGCAGCAAACGGACGATGCCTATGTTTTGATGGCAAAGTTCGGCGCACCGAGCTTTTACGGACTTACCAACGTGACAAATGCCGTGAGACGAGCACAGGCCGGTGCGGCTCTCAATCTTGTAGAGCTTTTGAGGATTGAGGCGGCACTGCGTGTTATCAGGGCGGTTTGCGAGTGGAGAAACAAGTCGGCAAGCATCAAAACAACTCTCGATTACCGATTTGAGACGCTCCAGCCGAATAAATATCTGGAGGACAGAATTAATTCTGTCGTAAAAAACGAGGAAGAGATTAACGATAACGCATCCTCCACACTTTCCAACATCAGAAGAAAAATTGTGAATGCGGGACAGAGGGTAAAGGAACAGCTTGATAAAATGGTCAAAAGCCAGAGCTACCAGAAGTACCTTCAGGACGCTATCGTAACGCAGAGAGACGGCAGATACGTCGTTCCTGTTAAGGCGGAATTCAGAAATGAAATCAAGGGTCTTGTGCACGACACCTCCGCCAGCGGCGCAACTGTCTTTATAGAGCCGATGGGCGTTGTCGAGGCAAACAACGACATCCGACTTCTGAAGTCTCAGGAAAAAGAGGAAATCGAAAGAATACTCTATGAGTTGAGCGGTGAGGTGGGCGGCTTTGCAAACGGAATTTGCGAAAGCTACCACATGCTTTGCGAGCTGAATCTTATTTTCGCTAAGGGACATCTTGCTTACAAGATGAAAGCGACTTTGCCGAAAATCAACGGTGAGGGAAAAATCATCGTTAAGCGTGCAAGACATCCGCTGATTGATAAAAATAAGGTCGTTCCCACGGATTTTGAGCTGGGAACAAGTTTTGATTCGCTTATAATCACAGGTCCGAATACGGGCGGTAAGACGGTTTCAATCAAGACAATCGGTCTTTTCTGCCTGATGGCTATGTGCGGTCTCATGCTTCCGTGCGCCGAGAACAGCGAGGTTTCTTTCTTTGAGAAAATACTTGTCGATATCGGTGACGAGCAGAGCATTGAGCAGTCACTTTCAACATTTTCCGCACATATGGTTAATATTATCGGCATACTTGACGCCGCCGACAGTCACAGCCTTGTTCTAATCGATGAGCTTGGTGCGGGCACAGACCCTGTTGAAGGTGCGGCACTGGCTGTTGCGGTTATTGAAGCACTGCGAATCAAGCACGTAAGGCTTGCGGCAACAACGCACTATGCAGAGCTCAAGGAGTTCGCCTTAAAGACTGACGGCGTTGAAAACGGAAGCTGTGAATTTGACGTAAACACACTTTCGCCGACATATAAGCTTTTAATCGGTGTTCCCGGTAAAAGTAACGCATTTGCCATCTCGAAGAGGCTCGGAATGCGCCCTGATATTGTGGCAAGAGCAAGAAATCTTGTCTCGACAGAAAGCTCTGAATTTGAAGAGGTTGTCTCGAAGCTTGAGCAAAGCCGCCAGAAGCTCGAAAAAGAAAACGCAAGACTTTCCCATGAGAGAAGTGAGGTCGAGAAAAAGCTTAAAGAGGCTGAAAGGCTTAAGGAAAAGGCTGAAATCCGTTCCAAAAAGGAGCTTGAGGAGGCTCACAGACAAGCAGGTCTTATTGTTTCGAGAACGAGAGCACAGGCTGAAAATCTAATGGCTGAGCTCGATAAGCTGAGAAAACAGCGTGACAAGATCATGACGCAGGAGCAGAAGTCTCAGCTTAAGGCAGGCATAAGAAATCTCGAGAACACGAGTAACCCCGTTGAGGAGAAAAAGCCCGACGATGATTACGTTTTGCCAAGACCGCTCAAGGTCGGTGACGATGTAATCATCTATGACCTCGGAAAAGAGGCTGTTGTCCTCGATATTCCTAAGGAAGGAGATCAGATACTCGTTCAGGCGGGAATAATCAAGACGAGAGTTCCGCTTTCGAATCTCAGGCTTTATTCCAATCGTCAGAAGAAGAAACAGGGCGTCGGCAAGGACAGAAGAACGGTCAAGGTGATAAGCGCACCGCAGGAAACATCGCTTGACGTGGACGTCAGAGGAATGAACGCCGAGGAGGCTATCATGGAGGTGGATTCTTTCATCGACAGATGCGTCCGTCAGGGACTTTCCACCGTGACGATTATCCACGGAAAGGGAACGGGAGTTTTGAGGGCGGCTATCGGTCAGCATCTCAAAAAGCATCCGAGCGTGAGAACCTTCCGTCTGGGAACCTACGGTGAGGGCGAGAGCGGCGTAACGGTTGCCGAGCTTAAGTAAAAGGCGAACAAAATGAAAAAACTGTTATCTGTATTACTTATCACACTTTTTTGCCTGAGCTTGAACGGCTGCAGTTTTGTCGGCTTGAGCAAGACAAGCGGTAAGGTGTATGTAATAAGCGGCGGCGTAGAATTCGAGTGTTACGCTGTGAAAATAAGCGAAAACGGGGAGCTTTTGCCCGGCTATGATATAGCTGAGGTTGTCGGAGAATCGGACTGTACCGTACCGTATAACGACGACCTTACCATAAAGCTTGAGGGCGAAAGA
>CAVKLS010000061.1:0-8538 GCA_963657025.1 bacterium
TTTTCTACATCAAGTAGGCTTTTTTTATACTGTCTGCACAATCTGGGGCAGTTCAATAATCCGAGCCGATTTTTATTTGTCCTTTTTTCTTGACAGTCTCAAATTTGAGGTCTATAATCAAAACAAATATAAAAAACCGCTGAATGTGAGTAGTAACTGTGAGGAAATCTCAAAGAGAGCCGAATTAGGTGAGAATCGGCAGATGAAATTGCAGCGAATGGACACATGAGGGCACTCGGGAAATAAGTATCGGGTGACGTTCGCCGCGTTAAGGCTTTAAGTGGATAGGATTTTTATCCTGTCAATTTGGGTGGTACCGCAGAACCTTACGCTTCTGTCCCTTGTCCGGGGACGGAAGCGATTTTTGTTTTTTATCACATTAAAGCATTTAAGCGCAAAACTAAAAAGAGAGGATAATATTATGGAGTACAAATTTGCTAACAGAATTTCATCGCTTAAGCCGTCCGCAATACGTGAGATTTTCAAGTATGCGGCAGATCCGTCATATATTTCGCTTTCCGCAGGAAATCCCGCACCCGAAGCATTTCCCGTCAAGGAAATAGCGGAGATCAGCGCAAAGCTGCTCGAGGAAAATCCGATTCTGGCACTTCAGTACAACCAGACCGAGGGCTATCCTCTTCTTCGTGAGGAATTGACAAAATACCTCAAGGAAAACCACAACATCGGCAGAGAGTCCGACACTCTCATCATCACAAGCGGAGCACAGCAGATAGCTGACCTTCTCACAAAGGCTACAGTTAACGAGGGCGATGTCGTCATAAGCGAAGCGCCATCCTTCATCGGCTGCCTCAACACCTTCCGTGCATACGGTGCAAAGCTTGTCGGCGTTCCGATGGAGAGCGACGGCATGAATGTCGAAAAGCTCGAGGAAGCACTCAAGAATAATCAGAACGCAAAGTTCATCTACACAATTCCGAACTTCCAGAATCCGTCCGGAATCACCATGAGCCTTGAGAAGCGTCACGCAGTTTATGAGCTTGCCAAGAAGTACGGCGTTCTCGTCTTTGAGGATAACCCATACGGAGACCTGAGATACAACGGAGAGTACATTCCTCCGATTAAATCCTTTGACGAGGACGGCATAGTCATGTATGCGGGCTCTTTCTCAAAGGTTATCAGCCCCGGTATGCGTGTTGCTTATGTTTGCGGCCCCACACCCGTCGTTCAGAAAATGGTTATCTGCAAGCAGGGCGCAGACGTTCACACCAACATTTGGTCACAGGTTGTTTGCTATCACTTCATTCACGACTATGACTTCAACGCACACCTTGAGAATCTCAGAAAAATCTACACAAAGAAGAGACTCGTTCTTCTCGATGCAATGGAGAAAAATCTCACCCCGTACATCACGTGGGATAATTTCGACGGCGGTCTGTTCGCTTGGTGTCATCTTCCCGAGGGCGTCGATATGCAGGATTTCTGTATGAAAGCCGTGGAAAGAAAGGTTTGCGTTGTCCCGGGAACAGCCTTCCTCACAGACAGCTCAGAAAAATGCGATGCTTTCAGAATCAACTTCTCAACGCCGACAGACGAGCAGCTCGTCAAGGGAATTGAAATTCTCGGTGGCTTGATTAAGGATATCATGAACGAAAAATAAGAACGGAGATTTTTACAATGGAAAACCAGACCCCTAAAAAAAGAGTTCTGAGCATGGTTCAGCCGACAGGCACATTTACTATCGGCAACTATTTCGGAGCACTCAAAAACTTTGCCGCACTTCAGGACGAATACGAATGCGTCTACGCCATGGCGGATTTACACGCAATCACCGTAAGACAGGAGCCGAAGCAGCTTCGTGAGAATGTATATAAATCATATGCGCTCACTCTCGCATGCGGCATAGACCTTAACAAATCCATTTTGTTTTTACAGAGTCAGGTTCCCGAGCACAGCCAGCTTGCATGGATACTCAACTGCTACACCCAGTTCGGTGAGCTCTCGAGAATGACTCAGTTCAAGGATAAATCAGCTAAGCATGCCGACAACATCAATGCAGGTCTTTTCACTTACCCATGCCTTATGGCTGCCGACATTCTCCTCTATCAGGCTGATTACGTTCCGATAGGAGCAGACCAGAAGCAGCATCTTGAGCTCACAAGAAATATCGCAGAGAGATTCAACGGTCTTTACTCCCCCACCTTCACCGTTCCTGACGGAATTATCCCGAAGAACGGCGCAAGAATTATGAGCCTTGCAGATCCGACAAGAAAGATGAGCAAGTCTGACGACAACGCCAACGCTTTCATCACTCTTCTTGATCCTAAGGACACAATTATCAAGAAGTTCAAGCGTGCGGTTACTGACTCCGAAGCAAGCGTTCACTACGGCGAGGGCAAGGACGGAATAAACAACCTCATGGGAATTTACTCTGCAGCAACAGGCAAAACCTTTGACGAGATTGAAAAGGAATTTGAGGGAAAAGGCTACGGCGACTTCAAGGTAGCTGTCGGCGAAACCGTTGCCGATTGCCTCGCTCCTATTCAGGAGAAGTACAACGAGTACATTTCCGATAAGAAATTCCTCGAAAAATGCTTTGCTGAAAATGCCGAGAAGGCACACCATATCGCAAGAAAAACCGTCTCCAAGGTTATGAGAAAAGTAGGATACATAAATCTTTGATTTATCAATCTCTGATTTAACATGCGAATCAAACGACTGCTTAAAAACAGCCGTTTGATTTTTTCTTGCATATATGATACAATGGTAAGGCTGAAATAAATTCATACAATTTGTGCCCGTAGCTCAGCTGGATAGAGCGTCAGACTCCGACTCTGAAGGCCGTGCGTTCGAATCGCATCGGGTGCGCCAAAAAAGTCTCACACATGAAGTGTGAGACTTTTTCTGTTTAGTCGTGTTTATTTGTTATTTTTTCTTTCCCAGACGGTATTTAAAATCGTTGTATCCGAATTTTACAATTTCGTTTATCGTGCCATCCTTTTTGCGGGAATAAATCGACGGAAGAGGCATTCCGTTGAAGGTGTTATTTTTACAGGTGGTGTAAATCGCCATATCGCCGAACACAAGCATATCCCCTAACTTCGGCAAAGCTTCAAAGCTGTAATCGCCTATCACATCGCCCGCAAGACAGGTTGGGCCCGCAAGCCGCACATTAAATTTCTTTTCACCGACTTCGTATGCGTCGAGAAGCGGCGGCTTATACGGCATTTCAATAACATCGGGCATATGGCAAGCGGCGCTTGCATCCAAAATCGCAACCGTCACATTTCCGTTTCTCACAACATCGAGAACCCTTGTCAGCAAAAAGCCGGCATTAAGCGCACAAGCCTCACCAGGCTCAAGATACACCGTCACTCCCCATTCATTTTGAGCACGGCGAATACATTTTTCAAGCGTGCTCATATCGTAATCGGGTCGTGTGATGTGGTGTCCTCCGCCAAAATTCAGCCATTTCATATCGGACAGAATATCTCCGAATTTTTCGGCTACAGCGTCAAGAGTAACGGCGAGCGCATCGGAATTTTGCTCACAAAGAGTGTGAAAATGCAAGCCGTCCAAAAGCTGTAATAGGTTTGGATTTTCCTTAACCGCCGCATCAAGCCGGGCACGGGTTGTTCCCAAACGGCTCCCCTCGGCACAGGGGTCGTAAATCGCATGACCGTCTTGCGTCGAGCACTCGGGATTTATGCGAAGCCCGACGCTCTTTCCCATTCTCTTTGCCGCCGCACCGAATTTTACAAGTTGGCTTGGAGAATTGAAAACAATATGGTCGGCATAGGAAAGAAGCTCATCCATTTCATCTTCACGGTAAGCCGCACAAAAGACATGAACCTCTTTATTCGGCATTTCCTCTGCGCCCAGACGTGCTTCAAACAAACCGCTTGCCTCCGTGCCCGCCAAGTCATTTAAAAACAGTGGATATAAATCGTAGTTACTGAAAGCCTTTTGAGCAAGCAGAACCTTGCATCCCGTGCGTCTTGAAAGATTGCCTAAAATTTCAGCGTTTCGTGCAAGTGCCGCCTCGTCCATAACATAGCACGGCGTAGGTAAATCAAGAAATTCCTTCGGTATTGCTCCCTCAACAGCCGCAAAGGGCGGTAAAATATTTCTTGAATCCGTCATCAGTCCACCAAAACGGGATTGTGGTTCTCATTTCGCGGCAATCCGTATTTGTCAAGTGCGTCAAGGAACGGATCTGGATTAAACTCCTCGACAGTATAAACTCCCGGCTTTATCCACTCGCCCTTTAGCATCATGAGCGCACCGCACATAGCGGGAACGCCTGTCGTATAGCTTATCGCCTGACTTCCAACCTCACGGTAGCACTCCTGATGGTCGCATACATTATATATATAATAGCTCTTTTCCTTGCCGTCCTTTTTTCCCGTGAAAATACAGCCGATGTTTGTCTTGCCCTTTGTGCGTGGACCGAGGCTTGCCGGGTCTGGAAGCAATGCCTTAAGGAACTGAATCGGCACAATCTCCTGTCCGTTGTAGTTAATCGGTGTTGTGGAAAGCATTCCGACATCCTCAAGACAACGCATATGATCAAGATAGCTCTGACCGAATGTCATGAAAAATCTGATACGCTTAACCTCAGGTAGATTTTTTCCGAGAGACTCGATTTCCTCGTGATGAAGAAGATACATATCCTTCTTTCCGACTTGGTCAAAGTCATATTCACGCTTAATGCTCATGGCAGGAATTTCAACCCACTTGCGGTTCTCCATATAGCTTCCCGGTGCGGAAACCTCTCTCAGATTGATTTCGGGATTGAAGTTTGTCGCAAAGGCATAGCCGTGGTCGCCTCCGTTGCAATCCAAAATATCTATTGTGTCGATAGAATCAAATTCATGCTTAGCCGCATAAGCGCAGTAAGCCTGTGTCACTCCCGGGTCAAAGCCGCAGCCGAGAAGTGCGGTAAGTCCCGCATCCTCGAATTTCTTCTTGTATGCCCACTGCCAGCTGTAATCGAAGTAAGCGGAAAAGCCCTCTTCCTTGCATCTCTTCTCATAAATCTCACGCCACTCGGGATCATCTGTGTTTTCAGGCTCATAGTTAGCCGTATCCATATAGTTGACTCCGCATGCAAGACACGCGTCCATAATTGTAAGATCCTGATACGGCAAAGCGATGTTCATAACGAGGTCGGGCTTGTAGCCGTTTATAAGCTCGCAAAGCTGATTAACATCGTCGGCATCAACTTCAGCTGTTGTGATTTTTGTCTTAGTGTTCGGTGAAAGCTTGGCTGCAAGTGCATCACAATTGGATTTTGTACGGCTGGCAATACAAAGCTCGGTGAAGACCTCGCTTACCTGACAGCATTTTGAGATTGCGACGCTTGCAACACCGCCGCAGCCGATAACAAGAACTTTACTCATGATGATACTCCTTTGTTTTTTGTTTGGTGTAATGTGTAGTCTTACTTTTCAAGTGCCAACAAAAGCTCTCGCAGAACCTTGCAAGCCACGGCGGTGGAAGCTCCGCTGTGGTCAAGCATCGGTGCCAGCTCGTTGACATCAGCTCCGATAATGTTCGCTTTCGCAACAGTGAGAACCGCATCCAAAAGCGATAAAAATGTTACGCCGCCTGCCTCCGGCGTTCCCGTGCCGGGAAATACTGACGGGTCAAGACAGTCGAGGTCAATCGTAAAATAAACAGGCGCGTTCTCCCTATTTAGTTTTTCTGTCAGCTCCTCAAGTCCCGAAAAATCAAATTTGTGCATATCCGTGTGCTTGTCGGCGAAACGAAATTCCTCTCTGTCACCGCTTCTTATGCAAAACTGGTGAATACGGCCGTCTCCGATTAAATCGTGACAACGGCGAAGAACGCACGCATGACTAAGCTTGGCACCGAGATAATCGTCTCTCAAATCGGCATGTGCGTCAAAATGTATAATGTGCAAATCATGATATTTTTCTACTGCCGCACGTACGGCACCGAGAGTCACGAGGTGCTCGCCGCCGAGCAAAACAGGGAGCTTCCCGTCGTTTAGAATTTCCTTTGCACGAAATTCTATATCCGAAAGTGCGCTTTCACTTGAGCCGAAGCAAAGCTCCAAATCACCGCTGTCGAAAATTTTGCAGTCGGTAAGATCCTTATCCTGATACGGACTGTAGGTCTCAAGTCCGAAGCTTTCGTGACGCATGCCCGACGGGCCAAAGCGTGCACCGGGTCGATAGCTTGTCGTTGAATCGAACGGTGCGCCGAACAAAACAATTTTTGCTTCTTCATAGCTGCTGTCACAGCCGATAAAATTTTCTATATTTCTTTCAAGCATCAGCGTTCCTCCACCTCTCTTAGCATCTCCTCAAGAAATGCCGGCAAATAAAATGCTCCGACATGCAAGCGGCTTGTGTAGTATTTCGTGCGCATATTGAGGGCATTCCAAGCGGTAGCGTCCATATCGTTAATCGGGTGATATTTCTTGCTCGCAAAGCCAAAGAGCCAGTAGCCTGCCGCAAAGGTTGGAATATGAGCCTGATACACCTTGCTTATCGGAAATGTATCCGCAATTCTCTGGTGACTGCGTTTCATGGCATTTGCGTCCTCTGCATAAAACGGACTTCCCTGCTGATTTACCATGATTCCGTCCTCATGCAGTGCATTGAAGCAGCTGCCGTAAAATTCACGTGTAAAAAGCCCCTCCGACGGTCCAAACGGGTCTGACGAATCAACGATGATAATATCGTACTCATTCTCACATTTTCTGATGAACTTTAATGCATTCCCGTAGTAAATATGCACCCTGCGGTCGTCCATACGGCAGGCATTCCCGGGAAGGTACGCTCTGCAAGCCTCTATAACCTGCGGATCCATCTCAACCAAATCTATTCGCTCAACTCTGTCATAGCGTGTGAGCTCCTTCACAACTCCGCCATCGCCCGCACCGATAACAAGAATATCCTTGGCGTTTTTGTGCACCGACATCGGCACGTGAGTTATCATCTCGTCATATATAAATTCATCTCTCTCAGTAAGCATGACATTTCCATCAAGCGTGAGCACCCGTCCGAACTCAGGCGTCTCGAAAATATCGATGCGCTGATAGTCGCTTTGCTTGGAATAAAGCTGACGGTTAACTCTTATGCTGTGCTTTACATCGGGAGTATGAAATTCAGAAAACCACATTTCCATTTTGAACCTCCGTTAAGCCAAAACATTGAGCCGCAAAATATCTGGATCCTCGGGACCTGTCATACTGCAGCCCTTCAATTTTGCATACTCGATATAATCTAAAATCTCTGCGGTGATGCGCTCGCCGGGTGCCAAAATCGGAATTCCCGGAGGATAACACATAACAAACTCACTGCACACCATTCCCTCTGTTTCTCTGAGCGGCAGACTTTTTTTCGGTGCGTAGAAAGCCTCCTGTGGACTTGCGGCAACCTCCGGGTCTATATACTCCTGACTGAGAAGTCCCGCACCGTCGGTGTGATAGCGACGCTTGATTTCGGCAAGCGCACTGACAAGTCTTTCAACCTCCTGAGGGCGGTCACCGATAGAAAGATAAGCAAGAATATTTCCGATGTCGCCGAACTCGATTTGAATATCATATTCGTCACGAAGAATATCATAGACCTCTATGCCCGCTAAACCGATATCAAGCGTATGGATGCTTAATTTTGTTATATCAAAATCGAAAACGGAGTTTCCGTTGCAAAGCTCTTTTCCGAACGCATAATATCCACCGACCGCGTTTATTTCCTCTCGTGCATACTCTGCCATATCGGCTACCTGATGAAAAACCTGTCGTCCCCTGAGTGCGAGGTTTCTGCGTGATATATCAAGGCTTGACATAAGCAGATAGCTTCCCGAGGTTGTTTGAGTGAGGTTAATTATCTGCCGCACATATCCCGCATGAACATTCGGGCCCGTCAGCAAAAGGCTCGACTGCGTAAGGCTTCCGCCGCTTTTATGCATGGAAACAGACGCCATATCTGCTCCTGCCGCCATAGCGGAAACGGGGAGTCCGCCGCCAAAATAGAAATGAGTTCCGTGAGCTTCATCGGCAAGGCAAAGCATTCCCGCATCATGAGCCATGCGCACAATCTCTCGAAGGTCACTGCAGATTCCGTAGTAGGTGGGATTGTTGACAAGCACGGCAACAGCATTCGGATGCTCGGCAATCGCCTTAGCCACCTGCTCACGCTTCATTCCAAGGCTTATACCCAGTCGGTTGTCCACCTCGGGATTCACATAAACAGGAACCGCACCGCACAGAACAAGTGCATTCAGAACACTGCGATGAACATTTCGCGGCAAAATAATCTCGTCTCCACGCTTACAGGCTGTCAGCACCATGCTTTGCACGGAGCTCGTCGTACCGCCGACCATCAAAAAAGCATGTGCCGCTCCGAATGCGTCGGCTGCAAGCTCCTCGGCTTCTCTGATAACAGAAACAGGGTGACACAGGTTATCAAGCGGCTTCATACTGTTTACGTCAACGCCGACACATTGCTGACCGAGAAATTCAGTCAGCTCGGGATTGCCTCTTCCACGCTTGTGACCGGGCACGTCAAAGGGAACAACCCGCATTCTGCGAAAGTTCTCCAATGC
>CAVKLS010000062.1:0-8521 GCA_963657025.1 bacterium
GTCTTAGGCTCTCGAGTCTCTCGAGAAGTTCATCAGTGTTTTCCGGGATAATATCAAGCAATCTTGATTTAATGTATCTCGTCATATAGGGGCTTGCCCCAGACGATGATATACCTATGCTAAGCTTTCCCTTTTTGATTAGTGCGGGAAAAATGAATGTGCAATTCTCGACATCATCGACAGAATTTACGGGAATTCTCTTTTGCTTGCATTCGTCTGCAATTGTCTTGTTGAGAACCTTGTCCGAGGAGCAAGTCACGACAAAATCATAATTTCCGAGCATTTTAACATCAAATTTAAGATCCAAAATCTCTATATTCATTTGTTTCAGCTGTGAAAAATACTCATCGTTCTTTGTGTTCTCGTCGATAATCGCAGTAATTTTTACCTCATACGGCAAAAGCCTCTCTGCCTTTTCGAGTGCCGGAAAGGACGAGCCTACTATCAGACAGCTTTTATCCTTAATATCCGTGAAAAACGGAAAATAAGCCATTTTATCACCTACTCACAAAAATAATATGTCTCTCCGTCAGCTTCCGTTTTTATCAGTCTTACACCGAATACTTCTTTGATTACATCTGCGTTCACATCAGTCGGCTTTCCGTCAAACACCACGCTGCCGTTTGAAAATATGATCACACGGTCGGAAAATCTTAGAGCAAGGGAAATATCGTGCAAAACAGCAAGAACACACTTTCCTTCATCCGCAAGCTTTTTTGCAAGCTTAATCATCTCCAACTGATATTTTACGTCAAGATATGTAAGCGGCTCGTCCATCAAAAGATTTTCCGTTGTCTGCGCGAGTGCCATGGCAAGATAGACCCTTTGCCTCTCGCCGCCGCTGAGGCTTGAAACCGAGCGCCCACGAAGCTCGTATGCGCCTGCCGCTTTCATGGCATTCTCGGCAATTTCTCTGTCCTTTTTTGTGTATCGTCTCGGATAGTCAAGATAGGGAAATCTTCCGTGAAGCACCATTCTCTCGGCTCTTATCTCTGGAGTATTCCTCGACTGCGAGAGATAAGCGGTTTTCTTTGCACGCTCTCTTATTCCTATGCTCTTTAAGTTCTCACCGTCAATATAAATCTCGCCGCCCAAAGGCTCGATAAGCCCCAGAACAGTCTTTATCAATGTGGATTTTCCGCATCCGTTCGCACCTAAAAGCGTTGTCAATTCACCGTTTGAGAGAGAAAGAGAGATTTTTTCAAGCACTGCTTTGTCACCGTAGCCGACAGTGAGATTATTAAGCTTAATCATGAATTCTGCCCTTCCTTTGTCTCAAAATAAGAAAGATGAAGAACGGTCCCCCGAAAAGCGAAAGTAAAATTCCAACTGGCAATTCATACGGACGGAACAAAAGTCTTGAAACCAAATCCGAAAAAAGCATAAAGCACGCTCCGCCCAGAACAGAAGAAAGAATGAGCGGTTTTGATTCACTGCCGACAAATTTTCTCATGATATGCGGCACAAGCAAGCCGACAAAGCCGATTATTCCTGAAAAGCTGACCGCCGCCCCTGCAAGAGCCGCTGCCAGAACGAGGAAAATTTTTCGCATAAGCGACGCATTCAGTCCGAGGGTCTTAGCCTCATTGTGACCGAGTGCGAGTATGTCAAGCTCGTTTGTGAGAAAGAGCAAAATTACAAGAGATACTCCGATAATCACGGCTGACGGCAAAATGCCCTTTGCTGTAACTCCCGAAAAACCACCTATTCTGAAATCGGCATAGCCCGAAACGGAATCGGGATAAAACGATATGACGGCTTCTGTTCCGGCAGTGAAAATTCCCGAAACGGCAATTCCCGTGAGAACAAGCGTCATTTTTGAAGCTCCGCTTTTCTCGGATATGAGAAGCACGAGAAAAACCGCTGAGAGTGCTCCGATAAAAGCAAACAGCGACCTGTAAACAGCAGTGCTCGGTAAAATCACGCCCGAGAGCACCGCAAAGAATCCCGCACCCGAATTGACTCCGATTATATTCGGCGCCGACAGCGGATTATCCAAAACCGTCTGAATAACCACACCCGAAACGGCAAGAGCCGCCCCAGACAAAACACAGGCGGCTGTACGTGGCAATCGGGTGAAAAGAATGATGCTTCTGTGAGACGCTTTAATTTCCTTGCCGCCAAACAGCAAAAGAATCTCTTTCGGAGAAATGCTCACCGCACCGAGCATCACGCTCATCACGCATAAAACAATAAGTGCGACAATAAGCACAGGAAAAATCACGCTTTTACGGATAGATAATATCTGCGAGCTTCTCATAAGCCTCTCCCCATCTTGCGTTCGGCTTCAGATTGTAGAGCGTTCTGTCCATTACATAGAAATTCCCGTTTTTGACCGCAGAAAGACTGCTCCAAGCCTCGTTGGAGCTCACATTCTCCTCAAAAACCTTGCTTGACGCCTCTTCATCCGTACCCTGATAAACGACAAAGATGAAATCGGGGTCGGCTTCGATTATCGTTTCCATGCTTAGATTCTCAAGAAGTGATTCGTGCTCGTCGGCAATGTTTCTGCATCCGAGATCCTTGCACATCTCGCTTAAAACAGTATCGTCACTGCCCTTTACGCTCACGGCAGTTCCCGCAACACGGATAATGCAAACGCTTGGCTCAGAGCCGTCCTGTCTGCTCTTTGCCTCATCTATCTGTGTTCTGAGTGCCTCGCCGTTATTCTCGTAAGCCTCACTGTCGCCTGTCAAATCCGTCATCATTTTGAGCACGGAAAGATAGTCCTCAAAGCCCGTGACATCAAGATAAACTACCGTAATATCTGCTTTTTCGAGCGTCTCCAGAAGGTCTAAATTCGACTGCATCTTACTGCTTGCAAAGACTAAGTCCGGTTCGCTTTCAAGCAAAATCTCAAGATTCGGCTCTTTTATCTGTCCGAGATTTTCTACCGTATCGGAAAGGCCCAAATCAAAGCCCGTCCAAGTGTCGTCTGCGCTTGCGACAAGGCTGTCCTTTCCTCCTGCTATGCACCACATATCGGCAAAGCTTCCCATAAGACAAGCCACTCTTTCGTGACCCGAGATATTTACCTCTCTGCCGAGTGCGTCCGTATAGCTGTAACCGCTTTCAGCCGCCGTGCTGTTTGCGCTTACTTCACTGCTTACTTCACTTGATACTGTCTCGCTTTTTGTTGTTTCCGCATTGCCTGAGTCGGACGAGCAAGCCGCAAGACTGAATGTCATTGCACAGACTACGGCAAGTGCCGCCGCTTTTTTGAGTAGTTTCATAATATTCAATTCTCTTCTTTCCTCTTTCAGTAAAAACACGGCACGCACCGTTCTTCTTGAAATAAAACGGTTGAGCCGTGTTTCAGTATTATTGTATTTGTTGTATTTTGATAATTCAGAGCTTTTTCATCATCCAGTCGGCAGAATCATAATGTCCGTCGGCATATTTCATATTATCGGGAAATGTGCCGTATTTAACAAAGCCCAGCTTTTCATACAGCGCAATTGCCTTTTTATTGTCTGAGACAACTTCAAGCTCCGCCTGTTCAAAACCTGATTTCTTAGCGACATCAAGAATAGTTTCGAGCATAATTTTTCCTATACCGAAACCGCAAAACTCCTGATAGAGAGCTACTGCCACCTCACAACGGTGAGAGTATCTTTTATAATTTTCCAGAGTGTGCATAGAGCAGTTTCCCACGTGTTTTCCGTCAATAAAGGCAAGAATCATCAGCTCTCTTTCCGACTCCATGCGGTTTCTTATGAAGCTTTCCTCCTGCTCAGGTGTAACGGAAACCTCGTCGGGTTCACGGATAAGGTAAGGCGTTTCGGAATAGATTTTATTTAGGTACTTCACCAGAACGATAGCGTCACTCGGCTCGGCATTTCTGATCACTATTGTTCTGCCAAGTTTATCTTTAACCTCTATGGGTCCGAATTTCATTTTATCACTTCCCTTAATTCTTGATTATCTTAAAGCCCCACTTCGGAATTTTAATTTCTCCGTCAAGAGCAATTTTCTCGCCCGACAAAAGCTCTTTTCCGGAAACAGGCGCGTTTATTTCAACCTCTTTTCCCGAATAGTTGAAAAGATAGGTAATCGTGTTGCCGAAAATATTGACTCCCTTGCGGATCTTGACATCGGTGTCGGGGTAAAATTCAAGCTCAAGCTCGCTCAAAATCTTCTCAAGCAAGCACTTTAAGTAATCTCCGTTCGGCTTGCATGCAAGATAATAAGCTCTGCCGTTTCCGAATTTATTCTCGCATGCTGCGGCATAACCGCTCCACTCTGCATGCTCGTAGTTATCGATAACCGTGGCTGTTGTCGGCTTGACAAGCTCCATAAAGCCTGAAACGGGGTAACCGAATATTGTGCAGTTCTCGGCGATTGTGAACTCGTTATATTCAATTCCGAAAACCTCATTTAAAATATGCGGCTGTGTATCGTGATAAACCGTGACATTCTCATCGGTAAAAGCAGTCTTAAAGGTTGAGAAAAGTGTTCCGCCGTTCTCGACATAATCACGAAGCCTTGTGAGTGTATTTTCACTCGCACAGTACATGGCAGGTGTGATTATCAATTCGTAGCTGTCAAGCTCTTCCTCGTCCTCACTGATGAAATCGCACTCGGCATTGAGCTCATAAAGAGCCTTGTACATCCAGACAAGCACCTCATTATAATCCTGATCGCTTGGATTTGTGTAATCGAGTGGGAAGCACTTGAGTGCGCTAAGGCTGTTGTTGTCCACCATTATCGCAATCTTGTTGTTTTTCTCAAGATGAATCAGGTCATCGGAAAGCCTGTTAAAATCCGCACCGATTGTGCAAGCCTCTTTATATACCTCATTCTCGGCTAAATCGTGGCTCAGAACGCCCTTCCAATATGTCTCTGCAGAATTGTGTATCGAGTGCCAGTGCCAGTATTCCACGCAGTCCGCACCGCTTGCAAGGTGGCTGAATGCCTGAAGTCTGAGCTGACCGGGATACGGAGTCCACTGTGGGAATCCCTGTGCCTCGGTTTCGAGAACGAAATAGTTGTCCTTCTTAAGAGAACGGATAATATCTCCGCTCATAGCGATTTCAAGCCCGGTAAGCTTGTTCTGCGACGGGTGATAAATGTCACAGCCGCTTATATCAAGAACATTCGATAAATCAAAATGATTTACATTGTCCTGCATACCGAAGGAATAGCCACGCCATGCAAAATCCATGTTATGAGTGATGAACTGGTCTTCTCTCTTGTATTCCTCGACAACAGAACGCTGGAAGCGCAGAAAATCAACCACAAGTCCGCGCCTGAATTCCTCGTATGCACACTTAAGGCTGCCGTTTATCGTGCCTATCATGCTCGGAAATTCCTCCCACGAATTTATCCTGTTGCTCCAGTAGTTAAGTCCGTAGGTGTAGTTGAGCAGATGAAGATTTCCTCCGAATTTGTCCTTCATGTAATCGACAAAAAGTCTCTGAACATTTTCGCCGCTCGTTCCGTAGTGCTTGGTCTCGTTGTCAAGCTGGAATCCGATGACGCACTTGTAGTCCTTCACCGCCTCCATGAGCTTTCTGATGATACGCTCGGCATAGAAAAGATAGTATCTGTTTGTAATATCCATTATCTGCCTTGCGCCGTAAGGCTTTTTGTTGCCCGAATCATCCGTCAAAAGAATATCGGGATATTTTTTGTAAAGCCATGCGGGAATGGCATATGTAGGTGTTCCGACAATAACATTGATACCGTATTCGTCGGCAGCCTCCAGAACTCTCGTCACATGAGAGAAGTCAAACACTCCGTCCTCCGGCTCCTCTGTAGCCCAGGTGGACTCGGCAATTCGAATGAGGTTCATTCCTGCCTTTTTCATCATCTGCATATCTGTGTGAAGCCTGTCGTACGGCATATATTCATCATAATAAGCGGCTCCGTAAAGCAGCTTGTTCGGTTTATGTAAATCGTTAAATTTATTCATAGTAACGCAACTCCTTTCTGAAAAAGCAATTCCACTATGTTTTTATTTTACACAAGAACACAACACTTTGTAAACATCTTTTTTAAAATAACCGTATATATATGGCAAAAAAGGGACGGTAAGCCCGTCCCTTTCACAAAGATAAATAATATCAGCCGTTAAGTTTTTCAAGTCTTGCGAAGTTTGCCATAAGCTTTTTCGTACCGACCTTCTCAAAGGAGATTTCAAGAAGAAAATCGTTACCCATTTTGTTAACGGAGAGAACAAGTCCCTTTCCGAAGGTCTTGTGCGTAACGGTATCGCCCGCGTTGTATGTACCAGCAGGTGTCGGCTTGACCTTGGGCGGTGCGGAAAATCCGCCGCCGAACGGCTTTGCCTTGGCATTTGTTTTCTCGGTCGGAGCAGAGAAAGAAGCATTCGAGAACATATTGTTAAATGTCATTTTCTCGCGTGAAGTGCGTCTTTCGATGAGCTCTGTCGGAATTTCCTTAGCAAAGCAGGAAAGCTTATTTCTGTTCGTCTGACCGAAAACCATTCGCTGCTCGGCATTTAAAATGAACAGCCTCTCTTTCGCTCTTGTAACGGCAACATAAGCAAGTCTTCTCTCCTCCTCAAGCTCCTCGGGGTTATATATCGAGCTTCTTCCGGGGAAAACTCCGTCCTCCCAGCCGGGCAGGAATACAACGGGGAATTCAAGTCCCTTTGCACTGTGAACCGTCATGAGAACAACCGTGTCAGCCTCGTTGTCGTAATTGTCGATATCGGTGATAAGTGCGATTTCCTCGAGGAAGTCTGTAAGGTTTCCGCCGTCCTCCTCATATCGTGCGATGTTGGAGGCAAGTTCCTTGACATTCTCGGCCTTGTCATCCGCCCTCTCGGGGTCGCTCGTCTTGAGATAGCTTAAGTAATTTGTTTTATCGAGAATTGCGGAGTAAACATCGCTTATTTTGCACTCCTCACTCTCGAGCATATCGCTGAGTTCGTCTATCATTGAGGTGAATGCCTTCAGACCCTTAGCCGCCCTTGAAAGCTTTGGGAAGTCCTCGGCATGTCTCATAACCTCGTACATGCTCTCGCCTATCTGGCGTGAGATTTCCTCGACATTGTCGACGCTTGCGTTACCTATGCTTCTCTTTGGCGTGTTGATAATTCTTCTCAGCCTTATCTCGTCGTCGTGATTGTTGATAACAGAGAGATAAGCGAGCAAATCCTTGATTTCGGCACGCTCATAGAATCTCAGTCCGCCCAAAATTCTGTGCGGTATTCCCTGCTTCGCAAACATACGCTCAAAGGAAAGCGACTGCGAGTTCATTCGGTAAAGTATCGCATAGTCGGAGTATTTTCTTCCCTCGGCAACTCCCTTGAGAATTTCCTCGGCAACCTTGTCCGCCTCGTCCTGCTCGTCCTTAGCCGTGATGAGAACGATTTTTTCGCCCTCGCCGTTCTGCGTCCAGAGATTTTTTCCCTTTCTCTCTGTGTTGTTCTCGATGATTGCGTTTGCGGCGTCAAGAATGTTCTGAGTGGAACGGTAATTCTGCTCGAGTCGAATGACCTTTGCGCCAGCAAAGGTTTTCTCGAAGCTCATGATGTTCTCGATAGTTGCTCCTCTGAACTTATAAATACTCTGGTCATCATCACCGACAACGCAGATGTTTTGACTTTTCTCAGCAAGAAGCTTGACGAAGCGGTACTGAGCGTGGTTTGTATCCTGATACTCGTCAACCATGAGATAACGGAATCTGTTCTGATAATACTCGAGAACATCTGGATTTTCCTCAAAAAGTCTTACGGTGTTGACTATGAGGTCATCAAAGTCCATAGCGTCGGCTTCTCTCAATTTTCTCTGATACAATTCGTAGCAAAGACCGATTTTCTTAAGGCGGTAATCGTCGCCTGCGTCGCTCTTGAATTCGTCAACATCGATAAGCGAATCCTTGGCGTGAGAAATCTCACTGATAACACTCTTGACAGGAAAAGCCTTGTCGGAAATATCAAGCTGCTTCATACAAGCCTTCATCATGCGCTTGCAGTCGTCGGAATCGTAAATCGTGAAATGGCTTGTGTAGCCGAGGCGGTCGGCGTCTCTTCTTAAAATTCTCGCACAGCTTGAGTGGAAGGTGCTTGCCCAGATCTCGTTTCCGTCGTCCTCGCCGAGCATATTGCAAAGTCTCTCCTTAAGCTCACCAGCCGCCTTGTTCGTGAAGGTGATAGCCATAATCTTCCACGGCAGACAAGCCGAAACGCTTATGTGCTTTGCCGTTTCCGCAAAAAGCTTTTCTTCGTCAGCGAGATACGCTCTCATATTCTGAACATCGTTCTCGGTTACCTCATCTGGGACAAAGGTGCTGTCCCAGGCTTTGCCGTACTTGATAAGGTTGGCAATTCTGTTGACGACAACGGTGGTCTTTCCGGAGCCCGCACCTGCCAAAATGAGCACGGGACCATCGGCGGTGAAAACAGCCTCTCGCTGTCTGTCGTTCATACGCTTGAAGTCCTTCGCAATGACCTGTCTTCTTAAATCTATAAATTCTTCTCTTGATGTTATATTAAGCATTTTAACCTTTCGTATCCGTTTTCGCTTACGGAAAATCTATTGTTCCTTTATTT
>CAVKLS010000063.1:0-8460 GCA_963657025.1 bacterium
AATATTGTGTATATTGTATATTGCATATTGCACTAGGAAAGGAGAGTGCTTATGAGTAAAAAGCAAAAAAGAACGAGTATATCGGTAATAGTGCTTTTGGTAGTAGTTTTCTTTATCGGCTCAATGCTTCTTAACGGATCTTATAATTCCGGCGAGAGCATCAGTGAAGTTATGCGAGACGCTGTTCTTCATGAGACGAATAAGGTAAATCTTCTCGGCATTGTCGACGTCAATCCTGCTTACATATCATCATTGATTGTATGTGCATGCTTACTTCTGTTTGCGGCAATCGTCAGGATTTTCTTCATTCCGAGATTCAAGATTGTACCGGGAAAATTCCAGCTTCTGCTCGAAACACTTGTCGGACTCTTTGATTCTATGGCGAAAAGCAACAGCCCCGAAAGGAACAAGTTCCTTCGTGCCTATATTTTCGGCGCAGGCTGCTACATTTTTACCGGAACATTCTTTGAGCTGTTTGGTATCCAGGTGGTTTCAACAGCAGGAGTTTCGACAACTTTACCGGCCCCGATGTCCGACATCAACTGTGCTATAGCACTTGGTGTATTCTCTTACGGCGTCATCATGTCCGGAGGAATTGCGGGTAACGGCATCAAGGGTATCGGCTTGACACTCAAGGAGTTTTCGCTTCCGATTTCAATGAGCTTCCGACTTTTCGGAGCATTGCTCAGCGGACTTCTTGTTACCGAGCTTGTATACTACAACATCTATTTAAGCTTTGTACTCCCGGTATTGGTAGGAATACTTTTCACCTTACTGCACGCATTGATTCAGGCTTACGTCTTAACCATGCTCACAGCCTTGTTCTACGGTGAAGTCTCCGAAAAAACTGAGAAGAAAGAAAAGAAACCCAAAAAAGTCAAAGCAAGATAAGAAAGGAAATAATTATCATGAGAAATGTATTAAAAAGATTATTTGCTGCTCTTTGCGTAGTAATGCTTATTTGTGCAGCTGCTGTTCCTGCTTTCGCAGATGAGACAGCTACATCAACATCTACATCCGGCGAAACACAGATTGTTTCTACATCCGACGCAGACGCTACCGCAACAAGCGGTAAGGCAAACGGCGCAGGTATCGCAATCGGCTTTGCAGCTTGCGGTGGTGCTATCGGTATGGGTCTTGCTGTTGCTAAGGCTCTCGAGGGTATTTCACGTCAGCCTGAGGCTGAGGGTAAGATCAGAACAACTCTTATGTTAGGTCTTGTCTTCGTTGAAACAGCAATCATTTACGCTCTTGTTATTGCTATCCTCATCATATTCGTTCTTTGATGAAACTTAAAAGTTTAACAGAAAGGATGAAATGAGCATGCCACTAAATATAAATTTACAGCAGATTCTGCTTCATATGCTGAATTTCGTCATTCTTATCGGCGGTTTATATATCCTGCTTTTCAAGCCTGTCAAAGACTTTATGGATAAGCGTCAGGCTGCTTACAAGAAGGCGGATGACGATGCAAAAAATGCTATCAGCGAGGCTGAGGCTAAGGTTGCCGAGTACAACTCCAAGATGGGCAATGCCGACAAGGAGATTGCAGCTAAGAGAGCTGAGACCCTGAAGGCTACCGAAAAGGAAGTTGCGGAAAAAATCGCAGATGCCGAAGCAGAGGCAAAGGAAATTCTTGCCGATGCAAGAGCAAATGCCGAGGCAGAGAAGAAGAGTATTCTTGCTTCAGCACAAACAGAAATCAAAGATATTACGCGTGAGGCGGTTGCCAAGATCGTCAACTCCGGTGATACACTTGCTGATTTTCTTGATTCCACCGAGGAGGTCTGATTATGCTTGCACCAAACGAACCGATCAGAGCTCTTATGCTCAGTGCCACTGAGCCGGCAGAGAAAGATAAAGAGAGACTTGTCAAGTATCTCGAAAAAAAGTATTCCACAACAGTAAAGCTCCTTTGGGATAAGGACGAGTCCATCACAGAGGGCTTTAAGATTGTAGTTATTCCGGGAAGCGGTTCCGTCAGAGTCGAGTCTGTTATCGACTGGACTAAGGAAGGAAAGCTTCGCCAGCTCGAGGAAAGACTCAACGCTATCGCAGTAAGCGATATGAACGTCATTCCTCTTATGAAGGAAACCGTCGTCAACTGGACTCCCGAGCTTCTCAATGAGGAGGTCGGTACGGTTATCAGCGTAGGTGACGGTATCGCAAACGTAAGCGGTCTTCCGAACACACGCTACGGCGAGATTCTCATCTTCGACGGCGGCGTCAGAGGTCTTGTTCAGGACCTTAAGGAAGACACAGTCGGTTGTATTCTTTTCGGCGACGACAGAGAGATTCTCCAGGGCAGCCGTGTAAGAAGAACAAACCGCATCGCAGGTGTTCCTGTAGGTGACGGATTCCTGGGCAGAGTTGTTGACGCACTCGGCAATCCTATCGATGACAAGGGCGCTATCGAGTCTGAGGACTTCAGAGCAATCGAGAGCCCAGCACCGGGAATCATCGACCGTCAGCCTGTTAACAAGCCGATGGAGACAGGACTTCTTGCTATCGACTCCATGTTCCCAATCGGTCGCGGTCAGCGTGAGCTTATCATCGGTGACCGTCAGACAGGTAAAACAGCTATCGCACTTGATACTATTCTTAACCAGAAGGGCAAGGATGTTGTTTGCATCTATGTCGCAATCGGTCAGAAGTCCTCGAGTGTTGCACAGCTCGTTGAGAACCTCAGAAAAAGAGGCGCACTCAAGTACACAATCGTTGTATGTGCTTCTGCTTCCGAGACTGCTCCTATGCAGTACATCGCTCCTTACACAGGTACCGCAATCGGCGAGTACTTCATGGGCAAGGGCAAGGATGTTTTAATCGTCTATGATGATCTCTCCAAGCACGCTATCGCTTACAGAGCTTTGAGCTTGCTTCTTGAGCGTTCACCGGGACGTGAAGCTTACCCCGGCGATGTTTTCTATCTTCATTCAAGACTTCTCGAGCGTTCCGCTCATCTTTCCGACGCTAAGGGCGGCGGCTCATTGACCGCGCTTCCTATCGTTGAGACACAGGCGGGCGACGTTTCGGCTTATATTCCTACAAATATCATTTCCATCACAGACGGACAGATATTCCTCGAGTCCAACCTCTTTAACGCAGGTCAGCGTCCTGCCGTTAACGTCGGTCTTTCCGTTTCCCGAGTCGGCGGTGACGCCCAGACAAAGGCAATGAAGAAGGCTACGGGTGCTATCAGACTTGACCTTGCACAGTACCGTGAGATGGAGGTCTTCACACAGTTCTCCAGTGACCTTGACGACCAGACACGCCGTCAGCTCGATTACGGTGCAGGACTTATGAGACTGTTGCGTCAGCCGCAGTATAATCCGTTCTCTCAGGAGGAAATGGTTATCATCCTTATCGCTGCTCTCGGTCACGCTTTCCAGGGCGTAGCTGTAGACAAGATTGAGGAGGTCAGAACAGGTCTTATCGATTACGTTAAGATGAAATGCTCTGCCGTTCTCGATTCCGTAATAAGCGAAGGAAAGCTTTCGGATGAAGCAAAGGCTGCTATTCTTGATGCATCCAAAGAGTATGTCTCTACAATATCCTAACAGAAAGGATGTTGAGTTTTGGCTAATTCGAATGAAATAAAAAGCAGAATTGACAGTGTCAGAGAAACTCAGAAAATAACGAACGCCATGTACCTCATCGCATCCACCAAGCTTACAAAGGCTAAGGCGGAGCGAGAGAAAGCAAGGCCTTACTTTGAGGCACTTTCGACAGAGATCAAGCGTATCTTCCGTACAGCGGACGGCGTTGAGTCGCCGTACTTCTACCCAGCATCGGGTGAGGTTCCGCTCAACGGCACCTATGCTTGTCTCGTTGTCACAGCCGATAAGGGTCTTGCGGGTGCATACAACATGAATGTTATCCGTGAGGCTGAAAAGATGCTTCAGGAGCACCCCGACACAAAGCTGTTCGTTGTCGGTGAGTACGGCAGACACTACTTTAACTCTCATCACATTCCGATTGAGAGAAGCTTTCTTTATACCGCACAGAACCCCACCATGCGCCGTGCAAGAGAGATTACAAACCAGCTTCTCGAGAATTACGGCAAGGGCGGTATCGAGAAAATATATGTTATCTTCACTAACATGAAAAACAGTGTAGAAACAGAAACAGTTCGTACGAGAATTCTTCCTTTCCACCGCAGTGATTTCCACACCCCGACGGTTGAGAAGAGGATATCGAATCCTTTTGAGTTTATGCCAAGCGCAAACTCGGTTCTCAATCACATGATGCCGAGCTACATTGCCGGTTATATTTACGGTGCGCTTGTTTACTCGTTCTGTGCTGAGCAGAATGCGAGAATGTCGGCTATGGATTCGGCTAACAGAAACGCCGAGGAGCTGCTCTCAGACCTTCAGATTCAGTACAACAGAGTAAGACAGGCAGCCATCACTCAGGAAATCACGGAGGTTTCCGCCGGTGCTAAGGCTCAGAAGAAAACACACGAAAATAAGATAAAAACAGGAGGCGGACTTTTTTGAATAAAGGAAAAATAATCCGAATTTCGGGTCCTGTTATTGATGTAAAATTTGAGGACGGCGTTCTTCCTAAGATTAAGGACGCACTCAAGGTTGAGGTAAACGGCGAAACCCGTGTTATGGAGGTTCAGCAGCATGTCGGTGACAACACCGTAAGATGCATCGTTTTGTCTCAGTCCGAGGATATGTACCGTGGAATGGAGGTTCTTTCTGAGGGAAAGACAATCGAGGTTCCTGTCGGTGAGTGCACACTCGGAAGAATGTTCAACGTTCTCGGTGAGCCGATTGACGGCGGCGCTGAGGTTCCCGCTGAGGAGCCGCATATGTCCATTCACCGTGCAGCACCCGGTTATGCAGATCAGAGACCTGCCGTAGATATTCTCGAGACAGGCATCAAGGTTGTCGATTTGCTCGAGCCTTACCCAAAGGGAGGTAAGATTGGTCTTTTCGGCGGTGCCGGTGTCGGTAAAACAGTTCTTATCCAGGAGCTTATCCACAACGTCGCAACAGAGCACGGCGGTTACTCCATTTTCACCGGTGTCGGTGAGCGTAGCCGTGAGGGTAACGACCTTTGGAGAGAGATGAAGGAGAGCGGAGTCAGCGAAAAGACAGCTCTCGTTTTCGGTCAGATGAATGAGTCCCCCGGCGTCCGTATGAGAGTTGCTCTTTCGGGACTTACCATGGCTGAGTATTTCAGAGACGAAGAAAACAAGGACGTTCTTCTCTTTATTGATAACATCTTCCGTTTCGTTCAGGCAGGTTCTGAGGTTTCCACACTTCTCGGACGTATGCCTTCAGCTGTTGGTTATCAGCCGACGCTTGCAAACGAGATGGGTGCTCTTCAGGAGAGAATCACATCCACAAAGCGTGGTTCTGTTACTTCGGTTCAGGCTGTTTATGTTCCTGCCGATGACCTTACAGACCCTGCTCCGTCCACAACATTTACTCACCTTGACGCTACAACCGTTCTTAGCCGTAAGATTGCCGAGCAGGGCATTTATCCTGCCGTTGATCCGCTTGAGTCCACATCGAGAATTCTCGAGCCGGACATCGTCGGCAAGGAGCACTACGAGGTAGCAAGAAAGGTACAGGAGATTCTCCAGAAGTACAACGAGCTTCAGGATATCATCGCAATTCTCGGTATGGATGAGCTTTCCGATGAGGATAAGCACATCGTTAACCGTGCAAGAAAGGTTCAGAGATTCTTATCTCAGCCGATGAGCGTTGCAGCTAAGTTCACAGGTATCGAGGGTGTTTATGTTCCGCTTAAGGAGACTGTCCGCGGCTTCAAGATGATTGTTGATGGCGAGATGGACGAGTATCCGGAGGCAGCATTCTTCAACGTCGGTACTATTGACGATGTTGTCGCTAAGGCTAAGGCAATGGCGGAGGAAGGCTGATGAAGGAGTTTAAGCTCATGATTCTTGAGAGCGACTCCACATTCTATTCCGGTCCTTGCGAATCGCTGATTTTCCCGGCAAGTGACGGTCAGGTCGGTGTTCTTGCCGACCACACAAATACCGTTGCCGCTGTCGAAGCCGGTACTATTGTTTACAGAACTCCGGGCGGAGAGAATCAGTATGCAGCCGTCTCTCAGGGTATTCTCAAGATTGAGGACAACGAGGTTCTTATGCTCGTCAACTCGGCTGAACGTCCCGATGAAATCGATGAAAACCGAGCTCGCTACGAAGCGGAGAAGGCTAAAGAGGAGATGCTCCAGAAGAAATCACGTATGGAGTATTATTCTGCAGAGGCCACTCTTTCGAGAGCTATGTCCAGACTTAAGGTTAAAAACCTTTACGGTAACAGATAAATTAAGAGAACTCTGCTTCGGCGGAGTTCTTTTTTATTGAAAAAAATATATTTAAATTATATAATCAAAGTGCAGATGTTCAATTTGATGAAAATGTAAATCTATTTCACTTTACACATATATCCGACCTTATGGGCGACCTGTTGGACAGATGTTTCTAAAAAAGTGTGTGATAATAACGGAGGATAATTATGCTTGAAGAATTGAAGCTTGAGGTCTATAAAGCGAATATGGAGCTTCCCAAAAGGGGACTCGTAACATATACCTGGGGAAATGTCAGCGGAATAGACAGGGAAAAGGGACTTTTTGTAATAAAGCCGTCGGGAGTCGATTACGATGAACTGAAGCCCGAGGACTTGGTAGTTATGGATTTGAACGGAAACAAGGTCGAGGGCGATTTGAATCCGTCATCCGACACAAAAACTCACCTGGTGCTTTATAATAATTTCCCTGAGATTGGCGGAATAGTTCACACCCACAGCCCATATGCGGTCGCCTGGGCACAAGCGGGGGAGGACATTCCTTGCTACGGCACGACCCATGCCGATTATTTTTACGGTGCAGTACCGTGCGCACGCCATTTGACACAGGAAGAGCTTGACGAGGACTACGAGATGAACACTGGTCACAGCATAGTCGAGACCTTCAAGAGCCGACAGATTGACCCCAAGGCAGTGCCTGCCGTGGTTTGTCATAGTCACGGCCCGTTCACCTGGGGAAAGAATGCCGCCGAAGCGGTGTATCATGCCGTTGTACTTGAGGAGGTTGCAAAGATGGCAATATTCACAAGACAGGTGAAGTTCGACGCCGAAGCCGCACCGCAGAGATATCAGGACAAGCACTACATGAGAAAGCATGGTCCCAACGCCTACTACGGTCAGAAGAAATGATTGACAGGTATCCCTCAAAGCATATTTGAGGGATATTTTTATTCGGAACAAAATAACAGGTGTTTTTTGAGAAATAATCCTAAAATTATGTATACAATTTGTTATCGGTAACATTTAAGAAACCTCGCAAATTCCTTATACTAAAATCGTAAAAATCACATGTGAATTAATTAACGAAATATTATTCAGAAGAGGTGTTCTTTATGGATGCGATACAGTTTTCAACGCTCGGTGCGATTGTAGGACTTGTTGTAGCGATTTTTCTCATTATTAAAAAGGTACATCCCGCTTACAGCCTTATTTTGGGCGCATTAATCGGCGGACTTATCGGTGGCGGCGGACTCACGGGTACAGTCAGCACAATGGTAAGCGGTGCTTCGAGCATGATGAGCTCCGTTCTCAGAATTCTGACGTCGGGTATTCTTGCTGGTGCTTTGATTAAGACGGGCTCTGCAGAGAAAATTGCCGATGTTATAGTCAAGAAACTCGGTCAAAAATTTGCTCTTGTTTCCGTTTCTGTCGCAACAATGATTATTTGTGCGGTCGGCGTATTTATCGATATTTCCGTTATCACGGTTGCTCCGATTGCAATGGCAATTGCCGTTAAAGCAGACATCAACAAGCCGGCTGTGCTTCTCGCTATGATAGGCGGCGGCAAGGCAGGCAACATTATTTCCCCAAACCCAAATACAATTGCAACTGCCGAGGCTTTTGAGATTGACCTCACGGCTCTCATGATGAGAAACATTGTTCCCGCTTTGGCAGCTCTGGTGGTTACTATTCTTCTTTCTACACTTCTTTCCAAGAAGAACGAAGTTAAAGTAACCGAGAAGGATCTCGGCGAGGTAGAGGAGAAGAAGCTTCCTTCCTTTATTGCCGCTGTTTCGGGCCCGCTCGTTGTTATCATTCTTCTTGCACTCAGACCAATTTGCTCGATTTCAATCGATCCGCTCATCGCTCTTCCTGTCGGCGGCGTTGTATCCATGCTTTGCTGCGGTCAGATTAAGCACATTGTTTCTTACACGGAGTTCGGACTCAGCAAGGTTGTCGGAGTTTCAATTCTCCTCATCGGTACAGGTACAATTGCCGGCATCATCAAGGCTTCGGCTATTCAGTACGATATGATCTCTCTTCTCGAGATTGCAAATATTCCGTCGTTCCTCCTCGCTCCGATTGCTGGTATCCTCATGGCTGCCGCAACAGCTTCCACAACTGCAGGTGCAACGGTAGCGTCTCAGACATTCTCGGGAACACTCATCAGCAG
>CAVKLS010000064.1:0-8279 GCA_963657025.1 bacterium
GGTATTGATGTCCGAGTGTGAACGGGTTTGCGTTCATAACAAGTGCGGCGCTCTTTCCCTCACGCTTTGTTTTCTCAAGCTTTCTGAGGTATGATGAAAAACCGTCACGGCGGTTTTCCATAAATACAAGCGTTCCGCTTACTCTTGCAATTTCATAAAAGCCGAGATCACCGAAAAATTTAGCCGATTTCTCTTTTGTATAAAGGAAAAGGTGCAGGTTTCCCCTTTCGCACTGATATTCAATCAGATGAGTGATAACCTGATTCAAAAGGCCCTCGCCCTGATGCTCGTGACTGACGGCAAAGCATCTGAGGGTATTTCCGAAGCAGCTTCCCGTTGCTATCGGCTTTCCCAATTCGTCGCATATCGCACAAGTATAATCAAGATTTGCGTCTCGGCGGATTCCCTCGGCAAGCAAAAGCTCGTCCACGCCTTTCATAAGTCTTTTATCGCTCGGATATACTTGAGTTATTCCGTAGTCTGCCATTAGATTTCCTCCGTTTTGAAAAAGTGTAAAAGCCAGCTGAGTGCAAGTAAATCGGCACTTCCGCCCGGGGAGAGATTTTTGCCGATAAATTCATCGTCAAGCTTAACTAATGTTTCGTTGTTGGGGTAAGGATTTTCCTCGAGAAGCTTTGAAATTTTCTCCGTAGTTCTGAGTTGCTCCTCTCTTCCGCCTCTTGAAATCATATTTGTGTCATCGTCCGCACAAAGCATGGCAAGCAAAGCAGCCGCACCCGCACGGTCGTTGTCAAGTCCCTTTTCAAGGGCATTTTCGAGAGTCGGCAAACCGACATTCAATACTGCGGGAAAGCCGTTTTCAGCCTGACCGCGAACACCCAGAACTCCGTATTCCTTATAGAATTTCTGTCCTGCCGTTTTCGGCTCTTTAATATCGGAATAGTCGTTTTTCGTCAGTCCCTCGGTCATTTTTGCGCATTCGCAAAGCACCGCCGACGGGTCTTTTCTTGTTTCGTGCGATAATCTTCCCAGAGCGGCACAGGCAAGTCCCACCGAGAAAATTGCGCCCTTGTGAGTGTTCACGCCGTCCGTTGCGAGTAGCATATCGTTTTCGGCTTGCTTTCCAAAGGGTCTTATTGCATTAAATGTATCCTTTGGAGCAACACCTTCAAAAGCATCGTTTATGCCTTTTTCGGCACATTTTTGAAAATATGGGAAAAGCGTTGCGGCACTGCTCATAAATGTGAAGCTGTCCATATCCTTATGACTTCCCGTATTTCTTCTGTCGACAAGACCGGGCTTTGGAGTAGTCGTTACCTCATAGAGAAGTGCTCTTGTAGCCTGTTTTGCGATTGTGAGTGCGTCCGACTTATCAATTTCGCTTTTCAGAAGCTCCCTTGTTCTCTGCTGAAGTTCGGCTACGGTATGCGTGCGGCTTCGGGAGCACTCCTTTGCCGGTTTTCCGCAAATAAGACATTTGCGACCCTGTAGTGACAAAATCGTTCTGTCCAGCTTGTCTCCGTTTATATCGAGAACATCCATATCATAAAGCCTTGCCATCGGAGTCAAATCCTCGATTTCCGATGTCACGGCTTTTATTTTAATTGCCGCCGCATCAACCGCATAGAAAGCCTCATTCCCTGTTTTTTCCGAGATGATTTCCTTATGAAGTACATTCATTTTCTCGCGGCGAAAGCTCATTTCGAGTGACTTACAGCCTGTTTCAAAGCCTCGTAATATGAGTTCGTTGTTTTTAATCGGCCCCGCTATATTCATGGTGAAGCATACAAGCGGAGTTTTATATTTTTCAATTAAAGCCTGTTGTTTCCACACTCTTCTTTCTCTGGCATCGAGCATTTCGGGAAGGCTTACTTCTTTGATTTCTACCATATTCTTCTCCTTGCTTAGTGTTTTTTCTTCAGTTCTGCCATAAACATTTTTACCTGTGGGAGATTCATGGCATCTCTTTGACAGAAAATATGCGTGCGGCGCATATACGGTTCACCGTTTTCGAATGTGCATGGTGTGATTGTCCCGTCAAAATTATCAAGTGCGATTTCAGGTAAAAGTCCCCAGCCGATTCCACGCTTAACCATTTCCACGCAAGCGGTGACGCTGTCCACCTGAACACGGTGAGCACCCGACTTGAGATTGTTCTCACGAAGCCACCTTGCAGTCATTGCCTCCTGTGACTGGTCGGACTGATGACTGATATACAGATAGTCGGAAAGCGGCTTGCCTTCAAACTCCTTGGGGTGGATTAAGCATATACTTTCCTGAGACAAAAGAAACTGCGGTGCGTCCCACGAATATTCACCCCTGAGAACCGCTATATCCAAAGTACCGTCAAGCATTTTTCGGTAGAGATGGCGGCTGTGTCCCGTAGTTATATCGAGATGAACCTGAGGATACTTTTTGTGGTAAGCTGCAAGCACATCGGGCAAACGGTACAGAGCGTAGTTAATTGATATGCCCGCTCTTAATGTTCCGCAAACCTCATCGCCCTCCATATTAAGGCTTCGCCTGAGTGCTTCAAGCTCACTTTCAGCCATGCGGCAGTGAGCAAGAACCTTTTCTCCGGCGGGAGTAAATCTCACACCCTGACGTGAACGTATGACAAGCTCGACATTCAATTCCTGTTCTATCGCTTTTATGCGCTTGGAAAGTGCCGATTGAGTAATATACAGCTTGTCGGCGGCATGCGTTATATTTTTTGTTTCATCTAAAATTCTCAGCAGAGCAAAGTCTTTTTCGTCCATTTGATTTTTCTCCGTTTTGGTTATGAATCACGGTTATTATTATTCCTGTTATTCATAATACAGTACTAATTATAAAAAATAAAGCACTTTTACCATAACATTTATTAAGAAACTTACATTCCAAAAAGGAATTGATTAGACATTGTATACAATCCGATATCGTTTATTTATCGTTAAACGCAAAATACTAATTGTTTTTGATTGATTTTGCACAAACTATTCCTTTCAGTAATGAAAAACGCAGATTATTATGACTTTTACAATTTGCAAAAACTTGGATACAATGTAGCCACAGAAACGAAATCAAGCGTTTCAAACAAGTTTCAAACACAGCGAATCAATAAAAAAATTCATTCTAAAGCTAAACAGGAGGAATCACAATGGTCATCGAAAAGAGTGCGGTAGCGGGTACGCTCGAATCAAGCGACGCACAGGTAACAGTTGAGCCGGCAGAGGGCTTGGAGCTTTCAATCGAGAGCAGTGTTCTCAATCAGTACGGCCGCCAGATAAAGGAGACAGTCGAGGAGACACTCAAACGTCTCGAGGTCAAGGACGCCAAAGTCACTGTTGTTGACAAGGGAGCTCTTGACTGCACATTAAAAGCAAGAGTTGAGTGTGCGGTTTTCCGCAGCTGCGGAGAATCCGCAAAGAATATTCCCTGGGGAGGTATGATCCATGAGTAAGGTAATCAATCGTCCGACACCGGACAAGAAGCGTCTTCGCCGCACAATGATGTTTATGAACGCTCAGAAGCCGGGTCTTATCAAGGACGCATATATTTACGGTTCTGACAGCATTATTCTCGACCTTGAGGACGCTGTTGCGGAGAACCAGAAGGACGCCGCAAGATTCAGCCTCTATCATGCACTTAAGAGCATTGATTACGGCGACACAGAGGTTATCGTAAGAATCAACGGACTTGACACTCCTCACTGGGAAGAGGACATCAGAGTTTGCGTAGCCGGCGGAGCAGACGGAATCAGAATCGCAAAGTGCGAGAACGCAGAGATGGTTCATCAGGTTGATGAAGCAGTCACAGCGGCAGAAAAAGAATTCGGCGTTGAGGTAGGCAGAACAATGCTTATGGCTGCACTCGAAAGCCCTCTTGGAATTATGAATGCTTACGAGATAGTAACAGCAAGCCCGAGAATGTTCGGTTGTGCGATTTCAGGCGGTGACTTCAGAAAGAGCATGCACGTTCAGATTCAGCGTGACGGTGTTGAGATGATAACCGCAAGAGGACAGATGCTCCTTGCCGCACGTGCCGCAGGCGTTCAGTGCTTTGACACTATGTACCCGAACATTGACGATATGGAGGGCTTCAAGGCTGAGGTTATCCAGAACCATAAGATGGGCTTTGACGGAAAGAGTATCGTTAACCCAAAGCAGATTGCCTTTGTTCACGAGACATTCGCTCCTACAGAAAAGGAAATCGCTTACGCAGAGAAGCTCGTCAGAGGCTGTCAGGCACAGGCTGACGCTGGTATCGGTGTTTACACAGTTGACGGTAAGATGGTTGATATTCCGTTCTTTGAGGACGCTAAGCGTATTATCGCATTAGCTAAGGCATGCGGAGTTTACCACGGTGATCTTTAAGAAAGGAGAAAGAAACAATGATTAATGCAGTTGGCAGAGATATTCCCGATTATCTTCTCACAAACGGAAAAGAGGTATATCAGGGTAAAAATTATAAGGACGGCGAAAAGGTAAAGAAGGCTTCTCCCGTCACAGTTCGTCACGAAAAGCCAGAGGAGGACAAGCTTTGCAAGTCCATCCGTGAGGCTTGCGAGAAGTGCGGCGCACACGACGGCATGACATTCTCCTTCCACACAGAGTTCCGTGACGGCGATTATGTAGCCGCAATGGTCTGCAAGGTTCTCGTTGAGGAAATGGGACTTAAGGATTTGCACGTAGCGGCAACATCACTCGGTACCGCTCAGGACATCTTCGCAGATTACATGGAGAAGGGCATCATCGTTGAGGCTCAGACCTCAGGCGTAAGAGGCAGAATCGGCGAGGTCATCTCAGCGGGTAAAATGGAAAAGCCCGTAACAATCAGAAGCCACGGCGGTCGTCCCCGTGCAGTTGAGGCTGGCGAGGTTCACATCGACATCGCATTCCTTGCAGCCGCAAGCTCAGACTGCTGCGGTAACGCTAAGGGCAAGGGCGGCAAGAACAACTGCGGAAGCATGGGATTTGCTATGCACGACGCTCACTTTGCAGACCACACGGTTATTGTTACAGACAATCTCGTACCGTTCCCGAATCTTCCATCCTCAATTTCCTGCATCGACGTAGACGCAGTTTGTGTTGTTGACGCTATCGGCGATCCAAAGAAGATTGCAACAAAAGAAGCAAGAATGACAGACAACCCAAGAGAGCTTATGATGGCAAGAAACGTTGCCAATGTCATTGCCGCAACTCCTTACTTCAAGGACGGCTTCTCTTTCCAGACAGGTGTCGGCGGTCCATCGCTTGCCGTTAACCGTTTTCTCGAGGAGCACATGGAGAAAGCAGGAATCAAGATGAGCTTTGCTCTGGGTGGAACTTCAAGCGCAATCTGTGCACTTCAGGACAAGGGCTATGTTGATTATATTCTTGATACTCAGGACTTCGACCAGGGTGCTGCTGCTCATCTCTTCACAAACCCACACCACATTGAAATCGACTTGAGCGAATATGCAAACGCAGGCAACAAGGGCGCATATGTCAATAAGCTTGACTATGTTGTTCTCTCGGCACTTGAGATTGATACAAAGTTCAATGTTAATGTTATCACAGGCTCGGACGGTGTTTTGAGAGGTGCACCGGGCGGACATCCTGACACAGCCGCAGGCTCTAAGTGCTGTATCATCGTAACTCCGCTCACAAGAGGCAGAATGGCAACCGTTTGCAAGGATGTTGTTACAGTCACAACTCCGGGCGACTGCGTAGATGTTCTCGTAACAGATTACGGTATCGCAGTAAATCCGAACCGCCCCGACTTAATCGAGTGTCTCGATAAGGCTGGCATCAAGCACGTGACAATCGAGAGCCTTCAGGAAAAGGCTTATGAGCTTGTCGGTGCTCCCGATCCGCTCGAGTGGGAAGATAAGGTTGTCGCAATAGTTGAGGCTCGTGACGGAACTATCCTTGATGTTGTCCGTCAGGTTAAGCCCTATAGCTTTGATTAATTAAAAAATAAGTTTTACCGAATTTTTGAAAGCAGGAATGAAGTGCATCCTAAAGCCTGTGCTTCATTCCTTTCTTTCTAATCTCAATTTAGCAATTTGCACATAAATTTTATCTGTGGTAAAATTTATTGTAGAATATTTTAAATAAGCGGATGTGGATCTGCATGGTATATAGAAAAGGATGTAATTTAAAATGTTAGCACTGATTGGATTTTTACTAATGGCTGTGCTGATGCTCGTGCTTATCAAAAGCTGGGTCAGCCCGCCCGTCGCCTTTATTTGTCTGCCGCTTGCGGCGGCTCTGATTGCCGGTTTTTCTCTTGAGGATATAGGCGGTTTCATCGGAACAGGTATGGAATCTATGCTCGGAACTGCGGTTCTGTTTGTATTCTCGATATCTTATTTTACGCTCATGAATGAAATCGGACTTTTCGATCCGATTATCAATTTTCTTACAAAAAAAGCGGGCAATAAACCATGGATGATTGTTCTCGCACTGGTGCTCACCACATTCGTCGCTCACATCGACGGTTCGGGTGCGGCTACCTTCCTCATAGTTGTTCCAGCATTCTTACCGATATTCAAGCGCATGGGATTCCGCCCTCAGGCACTTCTGTGTCTTATGTGCGGTCCGTACGCCGCAATGAATATCTTACCGTGGGGCGGTCCCACAATGCGTGCCGCAAGCGTTGCGGGTATCGAAACAGCTGATTTGTACACCTTTATTTTACCGGGCGTAATTGCCGTTTGCCTTATGGCTTTTGTCAATATGTTCTTTGTAACAAAAACAGAGCTTCGCCACGGCTTGCACCCCGAGACAGCAGAAATCACTTCAACAGGCAGTGCAGACGGCGAAGTAAAAAAGCGTGACTGGCGCTATTGGTTCAATCTGGTGCTCACAATCATCATGATTGCACTTCTCTTTATGGACACTCCCCTTCCGCTTTATGCCGTATTCATGATTGCCTATTCCCTGGCACTCGTTGTGAACTTTCCGAAGTCCAAAACTCAGAATAAGAAGATTAAGGAGCTCGGTCAGGATGCAATGGTTATGACGGTCACACTTTTTGCCGTAGGTATCTTTATGGGCATCATCAGCGGCACGGGTATGGTCGACGCAATGGCAACAGCTATTGTTAATGTGCTTCCGTCCTCAATGGCACCTCATATGCACTGGTTCATGGCACTTTTCAGCGTACCGCTCATGATGATTCTCGGCACGGACGCATTCTACTATGCACTTCTTCCGATTATCATAAGCGTTGTTGCACCGTTCGGTGTGACCGCTCCGAGTGTTGCGGCTACCTTCCTTTTGACAGCTACCTTCGGTACTCCGATAAGCCCGTCCGTTGCGGCAGTTTATGTCGGTCTCGGCTTAACAGACCTCACAATCGGCGAGCATATCAAGTACAGTCTTAAGTTCATATGGCCGCTCAGTATTTTAACTCTTGTACTCGCAACAGTACTTGGTGTCGTGCCGTTCTGATTTCGGTTTTCAAGCAGTTTATGGCAACACTTAACTAACAACACTTCCAACACACTCCTATACACAATATTCCCGTGTTTGTGTTTCACAAACAAAACAGCGGCTGTGGACGAGAAAAATCTCATTCACAGCCGCTTGTTTTATTGCAATTCAAATCTATCAGTCGTGTCTTGTGTCATCTGAAAAGCACTCGCAAAATCTTGCGGCAAAAGAAGGCTCTCTTTTGCCCGTGAAAAGATGTGAAGTGTCAGCATAGGTCGCAATTCTGAAGGAAGCTATGCCCTCTCTTCTTTCCTCAGTGTTAATTATTGTCACACTGCTCGGTGCGGCACAGAAATTATGCCAGAAAATCATCGGAGAACATCCCGTCAGATGAGAGAGTAAAACAGCCTCCACACCAAAATGACAGAAGAATACAAGAGTATCGTGATTTGACCTTACCGCATGATAGAAAAGGCCCTCGCTTTTGTCGGCACGCTCGTAGCCGTGCTCCTTCAAAACCTCGTCCAAGCCACTGCACACCGCTTCATACTTAGATTTTACGGGCTTCATGGTTTCGGTTTCGTTCCATTTGTTGATGTCATAGTATTCAGGTGTTTTTGTCCAGTCCTCGGGGAGCCAGTCCCAGCAGATGCTGTCCTTGTCGGGAGTGTCGGGGCGTCTGATTATTCCCTCGAATTCACGAAGCCAGTCCTTTTCTATGCCATCCTTTCCGAGAAAATCAAGAGTAGGTCTTGCCGTCGCCTTTGCTCTGCCAAGAGGCGAAACGTATATGTCGGAAAATCCGCCGTAATCTTCGTTCAACTTGAGCATTCTCGGAACAAGAAGGCTTGCCTCCTTGAATCCGACCTCCGTGAGAGAATCGTGCTCGTAGTCAGGGTCTGCGTGTAGTACTATAAT
>CAVKLS010000065.1:0-8224 GCA_963657025.1 bacterium
GTAGTAAATGGTTTCAATCGTTCTGTGCATCGGGAAAACAGTGAAAAGCCACAGAAGTCTCAGGCCGCATATGCAGATAATCATAGTAACGGTAGGCGTGGTGGAAATTCCCATTCCTCTAAGCGAAGCGATGAAAACATCCATGATTGCGTTGAGCCAAAGGAAGAAAACAACCCAAGCGATTCTCACGACGCCGACTGCAATGACCTGTTCGCTGTCGGCACTTGTTGTGTAAAGACCGAGAAGCTGCTCGTCAAAGCTCCAAACAATGAATCCGAGTAAAAACGCAACGCCCGCATTGAGAAGCATGGTAATTCCCGTTATCTTCTTGATTGACTTATAATTTCCCGCACCGATATTTTGGCTGATAAATGTCATTGTCGCACTTGAGAAATTCATTCCGACATAGACGAAGGTCTCGATGTTCGATGCCGCAGAGTTGCCCGCAACCACAACGGAAGAATCAAAGGAATTTATCGAGGACTGAATGACAAGGTTTGAGAGAGCAAACATTGCCTGCTGAATTCCCGCAGGAATACCGATTCTAAGTATTTCAAGGCTCATGGCTTTGTCAAGTCTCAGCTTGCCAAGGTGAAGCTTTGTTGCGTCCGTCTCTTTGAAAAGTGCGATAACTATAAGTGCGCTTGAGAGGGCATTGGAACCCGTGGTGGCAAGAGCAACACCGGCTACGCCCATATGAAATACGATAACAAAAATCAGATTGAGTATAATGTTGAGGACTCCGCTTACCGAGAGGTAGAATACAGGTCTTCTCGTGTCGCCCTTACTTCTGAGGACAGCCGCACCGAAATTATACACCAAAAAGAAAATAGCACCACTGAAATATATTCTGAGATAAAGCACGCTCAAATCTATGATTGATTTCGGTGTGCTCATAACCGTCAGAAGCGGCTTTGCAAGAAGCAGTCCTGCCGCCGTAAGAATAACTCCGCTTATGACGGAAAGCGTCATTGATGTATGAACAGCCCGCGAGACGTTTTCATCGTCCTTTGCACCAAAGAACTTGGCAATAACGACATTTGCGCCCATAGCCAAGCCGTTGAACATAGTGACCATGAGAAAGCACAGCGATGATGTTGCGCCGACAGCCGCCAAAGCGTTGTCTCCCGCAAAGCGTCCGACAACTATCGTGTCCGCAGTATTGAAGCACATCTGCAAGAGTGTGGTTATCATAAGCGGAACAGAAAACTTAATAACATTTTGAAAAATCGGGCCGTTGACCATGTCCATTGAATGACTTTTCTTAGCCGCCATATTTCTTTCCTCCTCGATATGAATAAGATTTTTATTCTAAAACAGTCTGCAAGCTTTGATTACAACCGTAACTGTTCTTCACTTTTCTTTCAATCAACATCATTTAAGAATAATTGCAAATAAGATTATATCGAGAAAATTTTATTCGTCAAGCACACGCATTAAAGTGATAAATTTCTTTTAACTCAGTTTTGCTTTTTTCTGTTACGCAGCATAACCGCAAAATTAAGACACGAAAAAGAGGTCGGATAAAATCCGAAGATTCTATCCGACCTCAGTCAGAACATATTAAGCTCTATAATATGACAAATTATGCCTTGTCAACAGAACCGAAAAGCTCCATCTTCTCTTTTACTGTAGCCTTGATTGCCTCAAAGCCAGGTGCGAGAAGCTTTCTTGGGTCGAAGCCCTTGCCCTGAAGGTCCTTACCTGCCTCAACATAAGCACGTGTAGCCTCCTGGAATGCGAGCTGGCACTCTGTGTTAACGTTAATCTTGGAAACGCCGAGTGTGATAGCCTTCTTGATCATGTCTGCAGGGATACCTGTGCCGCCGTGAAGAACGAGAGGCATAACGCCTGTCTTCTGCTGAACTGCATCGAGAGTCTCGAAAGAAAGACCCGGCCAGTTTGCAGGATACTTACCGTGAATGTTACCGATACCTGCTGCGAGCATATCTACGCCGAGATCAGCGATAGCCTTGCACTCGTCAGGATCTGCGCACTCGCCCATACCGACAACGCCGTCTTCCTCGCCGCCGATTGAACCAACCTCAGCCTCGATTGAAAGACCGAGCTGATGAGCAACTGCTACGAGCTCCTTTGTCTTCTCGATGTTCTCCTCGATCGGATAGTGAGATCCGTCGAACATGATAGAAGTGAAGCCTGCCTTGATGCACTTGTAGCATCCGTCATATGTGCCGTGGTCGAGGTGAAGAGCAACAGGAACAGTGATTCCGAGGCTCTCGTCCATAGCCTTAACCATAGCTGCAACAGTCTCAAAGCCTGTCATATACTTACCTGCACCCTCAGATACACCAAGGATAACCGGGCTGTTGAGCTCCTGAGCTGTGAGAAGAATTGCCTTTGTCCACTCAAGGTTGTTGATATTGAACTGGCCGACAGCATAGTGTCCGGCTTTAGCCTTCTTAAGCATTTCGCTTGCTGATACTAACATAATACTTCCTCCAAAACAGAAATTTTGTACCTACATTATAATTCACATATGGTTAAATTGCAAGCTTTAATATGTTTTCGGGAAAAAAACAGAGTTTTTTCATATGTATTGAATATATCGATATTTTGTGTACGAATCAAGGACACAGGCGTTAAATCTGATTTTACCTGAGAAACATAGATTTGCTGTTTGGGCAAAAGAAAAAGCAGAGCCGCACGGTGGCTGCTCTGCAATTTTCATTATTGTAAGATTTTTAGTCGTGTCTCAAAGCGTCGATAGGATTGAGGTTGGATGCCTTGACAGCCGGGAAGAGTCCGAAGATAACTCCTATAGCCATCGAGAATGCAACCGCAACTACCATTGCGGGGACGCTGAGTGCAAACGGCGTCTGCATGACATTGGATATAACCTTTGCCAGTGCAATACCAGCTACAATACCGATGAGACCGCCAAGGCTCGTAAGTGCGACCGCCTCGGTGAGGAACTGAGCACGGATACGCTTTTTCGGAGCACCGATAGCAATCTTAAGACCGATTTCTCTTGTTCTCTCTGTGACGGAAACAAGCATGATGTTCATAACGCCGATACCGCCGACCAAAAGTGAGATACTTGCAATCCAGACGAGCATCTTGTTTGTCTCGTTAGAGAGCTCCTGCTGGTTCTTAAGCTCCTGAAGGAGATCCTGGCTCTTGTACTTGTAGGTCTGGCTGTCCTGTTCGCTTGTCTGAACATACATATTGAGGTAATCAGCAACGCTCTTGCCCGCAGAAGACATATCGTTGGTTGAAGAAGCCTTGATTACAACATTCTGAGCCTCGTCAAAATTATAGAAATTCGGCCAATCGGACTGAGAAATATAGATTGTGCCCGTTGTCGAGTTGCTCTCGATGTAGTTGTAGTAATCGTCTTCAGATTCGATATTCGGCTCATAAGGGTTGATTTCGGTTATAACACCGACAACCGTTGACGGTACTCCTCTTATCTCAATCGTCTTTCCGACAGGATTTGACGAACCGAAAATAGTTGAAGCCGCCGCCGAATCGATAACGCAAACATTCGAGTGATTCTTGATGTCCTTATCGTTGAAAAGTCTGCCCTTCTTTACGATATAGCCGCAGGTATCGAAATAATCGTTGGTAACACCGTAAACATTGGTTGAATACTGTGTTGTACCGTAATAAATATAGCTCTCGCTTCTCTGATTGTAGCTTGAAGCAGCTGCTACATTGTCGAGCTTTCTGATTGACTCAAGCATAGAGTCGGTCACGGGATAAACACCCGTTGCTGTTTCGTAATCAGAATAAATAAACTGCCAGCTGTCACTGTAAAGCTGAATCTGTACCAGATTGTTGCCGTTACCGATAAGCTTTTCCTTCAGTCTCTCGTTCGTTCCCTGAATAGCCGAAACAATTGCGATAATAGCCGCAATACCGATGATGATACCGAGCATTGTGAGAAGTGAACGCAGCTTGTGGGACCAAATACCTTTAAATGAAAGCTTTATATTTTCTATCATATTTTATCCCTCCGCCTCTGTCGATTCTTCCGAAACACTTTCAGATGATTCTTCAGACTCGACGCTCTCTTCAATCAAGCTGTCATCATCAACAAGAATGTCTGTACCGTCAGAAACCGTTGTTTCATCCGTGTAGACCGTATCGGAGGAGGAATCCTGAGTGATGGCATTTCCGTCTGAATCAACGCACTTCACACCGTCCTGAATGTTGTCGCCATAAGGGAACGCTACCCAGTCGCTGTTTGTGAGGTTATTGGATGTAATCTGTAAGTAATAGTCATAAACAATTTTGCCTGTTTCGACATAGGTCTTCTTCAGACGGCCGTCAACCGCCTTATAAAGGTAAGTTCCGCCGTTATCGGTTCTTAAATACATCTTAGAAAGATAAATATCGTTGCCCGAATTGCTGCTGTCTGAGTCGGAGGTAAACTTGAGGCTGAGGTAAGCGCCCTCACTCAAATCGTCGCCGCCGTCCAAAAGACCGACGAACTGATAGCTTGATTTAGACTGAGAATGATCCGTAAAGTAAGAGGAATCTGCTGTTGACTCTACGGGGAACTCGGATATCGAGAGCACCTTGCCATTGTATGTACTGCCAGTATCCCATGAACCGACTGCAAAGCTGTCTCCTACCTTGACTGTACCAAGCTGGTCCTCGGAGATTGTACCCTTGATATAGGTTCCCTGAGCACCCGAAACCGTCATAATCGGCTTGCCCTCTTCTGTTGCGGCTTCCGCTGCGAGAACGTTCTTGACAACACCGTTTACTTCACTCAAAACTGTGGCGTTATCAAGTGCAAGCTTAGCCTTTTCATAGGCGATTTTATCCGTCTTAAGCTGAGTAGTGGCATTTGCAAGCTCGTCCTCTGCATCGGAAATAGCCTGCTTGAGCTCGTCAGCCGTGTATGTAACCTCTGTGGAAACCGTTCCGCCATAGTAGACAAACTGATCTACACTGATTTCTTCATCAGCATCGGTGTCGCTTGACTCCTCGTCCTCGTCACCGTCGGGAATGTCAATTGTGTAGAATCCCGTCTCGTCATTTACGCCGTCAAACTTCCAAGCCTTGATAAGCTCGCCGTTTTCGTTGTCGCCCAAGCGAAGCTCGAACACTGCGCAGAAAGGCTTGTCATAGCTTACGGGGTTGCCGTCACGGGTTGTGTACATCTGAGTTGATGCTGACGAGCTTTCGCTCGAAGCTTCGCTTGACGCCTCGGAGCTTTCCTCTGTTGTTGTAAGCGGAACAACCTTCGGGAGAAGTGACGAAATAAAGTTCATAGCCTTTGTTCCGATTGATGCCGTCTCCGTGGAGGTATCGGGTGTCGGAATCTCTGTCGGCTCGACTGTCGGTTCAGTTGTGGGTTCTGCCGTCGGCTCTGCTGTTGGCTCGACTGTCGGCTCAGCCGTCGGCTCTGCAGTCGGGTCAGGCTCGATTGTCGGGTCTGTTGTCGGATCGGCACTCGGTGTAGGAGTTGCTGTCGGCGTCGGAGTAGCCGTAGCCGCAGGAACAAAGCCGTAAATCTTAGCAATGAATTCTTTTCTTATGACGCAGTCCTCTGTGATGAGGTAACGGTAAGGATCGTCCACCGTACCTGTACCGGCATATGGAACAGCATCAAGCGTAACCTTGGAATATAGGTTTGCGTGGCTGTCAGGAAGCGGAGTTGCCGTCGGCTCCGGCTCCGGTGTCGTGTCGTCGATATAACCGTCACCGCCGCTGTTGTCACTGACAGGAGTTGTTTTCTTAAGCTTATCGAGAGCCTCTTGCTTTCTGTTGACAGCAATTTCGTCCTTCTGAACGGTGATTTTTGCCGACTGCTCCTGAAGCTCAAGAAGCGTCTTATCATAAGAAAGGAGCTTGTCTCCTATCTTGACATTGTCGCCCTCCTTGACATAAATCTCGGAGATACTCTTTGATGAATCGGCATAAACCGACTGTGTGTATTCTGTAGAAACAGTCGCATATGATGTCGAGCTGTCGCTCCACATGTCTGGGTCTATGGAAAGCGTGCTTACCTGCTTGACCTCTGCGGTCAGGCTGTTTGTGCGGTTTTTCTTAACAACGGCTAAAGCACCGCCGATAATACCGACAATAATAGCGCAAACCACAACGCCTACAACTATATTTTTAATTTGTTTTTTATTCATCGTGCACCTCCGAATCTGCCGAAGCATCATTTTGACGGCGGAGTACCTCGTCAATTTCGTCATTGTCGTAAATTCTTCCGTCAAGGATGTGCTTGATTGTCTTTGCGTGCTCTGCGACATGGCGGTCATGAGTAATCATAATGATAGTAACGCCGTCGTCATTGAGCATCTTGAAAAGCTCCATAACCTGTCTGCCGCTCTTCTGGTCGAGTGCACCTGTCGGCTCATCGGCAAGAAGAATGTCAGGCTTATTTACAATCGCACGGGCAATCGCAACTCTCTGGCACTGACCACCGGAAAGCTGAGCCGATGTAAAGCTTACTCTTTCGCCCAGTCCGACCTTCTCGAGTGCCGCTCTTGCAATTTCTCTTCTCTCCTTCGGCTTAATTCCCGCATAAAGAAGCGGAAGTGCAACGTTATCAAGCGCGCTCTGCTTTGGAAGCAGGTTAAAGCTCTGGAAAACGAAGCCTATGCTGTTCAAACGCACATCCGAAAGAGCGTTGTCACCGAGCGTATTAATCTCGTGCCCCGCAAGGTTGTATGTTCCGCTTGTTGCCTTATCGAGGCAACCGATAATGTTCATAAGCGTTGTCTTACCTGAACCCGAAGGACCCATTATGGCAAGATAATCGCCCTTTTCAACGGAAAGATTTATGTCCTTAAGAACAGGAACCTCCATCTTTCCCTGAATGTAGGTCTTATAAATGCTCTTAAGCTCCAGTATCATCCGACTACCTCGTTATCTGTTACAGTCTCATCGACAAGACCGTCCTCATCAAGAGAATCCGTGCTGTCGTCAGTCGTATCTGTTGTTGTATCGGATACCGACTTTGAGAAATCTGTTGTGGTTCCCATGCCCTCAGTATAAACGTCCATCGGGAATGCGATATAATCTGTTTCCTTGAGTCCTGACTTAATCTCGTACATATCGCCGCTTTCGTCATAATCGCCAAGCTCAACAGTGACCTTGTTGAGCTTGCCGTCATCAGACTCGGAAGCCCAGACGTACGGATTGCCCTCGTCATCATAGCTTATATAGTAGGAATAAAGCCAAACGCCTTCCTTCTTTGTGTCGGTGTCCTCTGTGCTCTGTTCAACATAAACATGCTGACCGAGAACCAAGCCGTCCATGCTCTCGAGCTCTGCATAGAAGGTGTACTTTGAAGTGCTTGTTCCGCTGTTTGTCGTATACATGCTCTGCTGGCTGTCAGAATCGGAGCTTGAAGAATCGGACTGATTGGAGATAGACTTGATTGTAGCTGTCCATGTCTGAGTTTCATCGGCTCTTGAACGGATTGTTACGGTCTCGCCTTCTGAAAGCATACTTCTGTTGTACTCGGAAACAGTACCTTTTACACGGTAGTTGCCGAGTGCGAGAATCGTGATGTAAGCGGAGCTTGTGCCGCTTGTTGTGTCATCTGTCGAAGATGAGTTTGATGAAGAAGCGACAGACTTGATGATACCGTCGATATCGCTTGTAACGACAGTATTCTGGAGAGACTTCTCAATCTTATCAACATTGTTCTGCTTGTCGATTCTCTCATATTCCTGAGTTTTGATATCAATTTCAGTCTGCTGAATATTGATTGTGGCGTCAAGAATATCATCCTGAGTTGTAGCCTTGTTCTTCTGATCGGTGTAGCTTTCAAGCTGCTTCTTAAGCTGGGTAATCTTCTGGTCAATGTTCTCGACCTCAAGCTTAGCCTGATCAAGCTGAATCTGAATATCGTCGACGTCATACTCAAAGAGCTTGTCGCCTGCCTTAACCTCGTCGCCCTCCGCAACATAGGTCTTTGCAATCTTCTTGTCGTCGTCCTTCTTAACCTTGACCTCTTTCTGAGGCTCAACCACACCTGTCAGCTTTGCGTTGCTGTCAAGTGATCCGCCCGTCATGATGTCGCTGATGCTGGTAACATATGCTTTGTTTGAATCGCTTGTTACGCCTGCTTTTGAGAGAAAATATTTGATTGTGAATCCGCCCGCAGCCAAAATAACCGCAGCAATCACAACTATTGCAATTATTCTCTTTTTCATTTTAAACCGCCTTTCGATAGGTATTTAAATATATTTCTTACATCTTTATTCGGATTTAAAGATGTATACCTCTACAA
>CAVKLS010000066.1:0-8210 GCA_963657025.1 bacterium
AACCTCAATAAAGCTCATATATATTCCCTCTCAATTCAATATAGTTAGTGTTCGCTAACTGGATAATACTACACTAACTCTCATTTGTCAATTAATTTTCACACATATTTTGATATGCTACAGTTAATATAAATTCTGTATATCATTATAAATTGGGTATTTTCTCACAAAGCAAAAACCGACCCCAAAAGGGATCGGTTAGAGTTAATATTAATCAAGATTACTTGTTATAAAGCTTCTTGAATCTCTCCATAGCCTCGAGAGTCTTCTCCTTGGTGTTGAAAGCAGTGAGACGGAAATATCCCTCGCCTGCCTTACCGAAGCCTGAACCGGGAGTACCGACAACGTTAGCCTCCTCGAGAAGCTTATCGAAGAATTCCCAGGATGTCATTCCGTCCGGAGTTTTCATCCAAATATACGGGGAATGTACACCGCCGAAATATGTGATTCCGAGCTCATCGAACGTGTTTGCAATAATCTTAGCGTTCTCCTTGTAGTAAGCAAGGTCTGCTCTTGTCTGAGCGTAACCCTCATCGGAGAATACAGCCTCTGCGCCTCTCTGAACGATATAAGGAACACCGTTGAACTTTGTTGTCTGGCGGCGAAGCCACATAGCATTGATGCTTGCTTCCTCACGGACAAGAGCCTTCGGAACTACTGTATAGCCGCATCTTGTACCTGTGAAGCCTGCAGTCTTGGAGAATGAGCAAAGCTCGATTGCACAAGTCTTTGCACCCTCAATTTCATAGATAGATGTCGGAAGCTCCTCGTCATCAACAAAAGCCTCATATGCTGAGTCAAAGAGAATGATTGAGTCGTTTGCGTTTGCATAGTCGACCCACTCCTTGAGCTGAGCCTTATTATAAACAGCACCTGTCGGGTTGTTCGGTGAGCAAAGGTAGATGATGTCTGCCTTTTCTGTTACGCAGTCAGGCATGGGAAGGAAGCCGTTCTCCTCAGAACCACTCATGTAGGTGATCTTTCTGCCAGCCATTACGTTTGTGTCAACATAAACAGGATAAACCGGATCCGGAACCAAAACGGTATTGTCTGCCGAGAAAAGATCGAGAATGTTTCCGCAGTCGGACTTTGCACCGTCGGAAATGAAAACCTCACCGTCCTCAAGCTCTACGCCCTTCTTTGCGTAATAAGCCTTGATTGCGTCACGAAGGAAGCCGTAGCCCTGCTCGTCGCCGTAACCGCGGAAGGTCTCAGCTACGCCCATCTCGCTCACAGCACCGTGAAGTGCATCGATAACTGCAGGGCAAAGCGGTCTTGTAACGTCACCGATACCCATCTTGATGACGTTTGCCTCGGGATGAGCCGCTGTGTACTCTGCTACTTTTCTTGCAATTGTGATGAAAAGATAGCTTTTCTCTAAATTGTTGTAGTTGGAGTTAATTTTCATATTGTAATTCCTTTCGGGAAATGTAATACAATTTTACTCAAGATCGTTTTTATGAATCTTGACGCTGTCGCCCGTGAAGCACTTGGTACAGAAACCAGCCCCGCTCTTTGCGCAGGACTCTTTCAAGCCCTTGATTGAGATATAGCCTAAGCTGTCTGCTCCGATTGCCTTGCAAATGCCATCTAGATCCATCTTATTTGCAATGAGCTTATCCTCACTGTCGATATCAGTTCCGTAGTGGCATGTATACTTGAATGGCGGCGAGCTGACACGGAAGTGAACCTCTTTTGCTCCCGCTCTTCTGACAGCCTCTACAATCTGTCCCGAGGTTGTACCACGGACGATTGAGTCGTCAACGAGAACGACTCTCTTGCCCTCAAGGTTAAACTTAAGCGGATTGAGCTTGAGTCTTACGGCACTTTCACGCTGTGACTGTGTCGGATAGATAAAACTTCTTCCGATATATCTGTTCTTGGTAAAGCCTGTTGCGAGCGGAATTCCGCTCTCTAAGGAATATCCTACCGCTGCATCGAGTCCGCTGTCGGGAACACCGCAAACAACATCGGCATCAACGGGATATTCTCTTGCAAGTGCTCTTCCCATATTTACTCGTGACTCATATACGCTCAAACCGTCAATGACGGAGTCATCTCTTGCGAAGTAAACATACTCAAATATGCAAAGACCGCCTGTCTTGTTCTCTGTGATATCAATTCCGGAATAGGTGATTTCTCCGTTGTCTATAACGATAACTTCACCCGGCTTAACATCTCTTACGAATTTGAAGTTAGTGCTGTCAAGAGCGCAGCTCTCTGAAGCAACCGCATAGCCATGAGCGTTCTTGCCGAGGCAAAGCGGACGGTAACCCGAAGGGTCACGAACGCAAACGATTTTTCCCGAACCTGAGAGAATTATAAGCGAATAAGCACCGCTTAGCTTGTTGCAAGCCTTGATGACGCCCTTTAAGGTGTCCTTCTGCTCAACAATGTAATATCCGATAAGCTGTGAGATAACCTCACTGTCGCTTGTTGCATCAAACTGAACGCCGATTTCCGCAAGGGCGTCCTTGAGTTCCTTAGCGTTAACTATATTTCCGTTGTGAACGGTAGCAATTCTTCCTGTCAAAAACTCAGTTAGGAACGGCTGAACATTTTCGATTGTGTTATTTCCCGTAGTGGAATATCTGTCGTGACCGATTGCAACATGGCTCTCGGGCATTTTCTTCATCACACTTGAATCAAAAACCTCGCTGACTAAGCCAACGTCCTTGTGGTAAAGTATACGGTTATCCTTGGCGACCGCAATACCCGCGCCCTCCTGTCCTCTGTGCTGCAAAGCAAGAAGAGCGTTGTAGGTTATGCCTGCCGCTTCGGGTACGTTTACACTTACACCGAAGACCGCACATTCCTCATGAAGCTTTCCAAGACTCATAAATATAATCCTCCATAAAAAACAATTCAAGAGCAAAGGCTGAATTCTGTCTTTGCTCTGAAGTTTGCCGAAACTCAGTTTGCGGCATAAAGCGTTTTGTAAGGGTTGCTTGCGTTAGGCGTACAAACATAAAAATCGTCCGCCGTGAACTCTGTGCTATCCCCAAACAGCTTTTTATATTCGTCCACGTAGTATTTTATATCGTCAAAGTCACTTTGACAAGCTTTTTTTACAAGAACCTGTACAGGCAGATATTTGAGCTCCTCGCTGCTTCTTACGAAAATCTTTCCGCCGTGCATACCAGTGCCTGTAAAGTTACCCAGAGGAACCCCCTCTGCTCCTAATCCGAGTATGATAATCATACCTCCTGCGAGATACTCTCCGCAGAAGCTTCCTACCTTTCCTCCGACTACGATAACAGGCTTCTTTTCGCCATATTCCTTCATATGGATACCTGTGCGGTAACCGGAATCACCCTTGACGAAAATCTCTCCGCCACGCATAGCGTAGCCGAGTGCGTCGCCTGCGGAACCGTTGATGACGATTCTTCCGTCATTCATGGTGTCTCCGACTGCATCCTGAGCGTTTCCGTTAACTATAATATTTGCACCGTCAAGGTAGCATCCGAGCGCATTGCCCGGAGTACCGTTGATTTCAATTGTTCTGTTCTGTGCGGCAGCACCGATAAATCTCTCTCCGTAACAATCGTTGATAACAACGTCGCCCTCGGATTCTCTTACCATTTTATTGAGTTCCTGGTAATCCTGTGCCTGAGCAGATATAACCATTTATACCTCGCCTCCTAATTTACTTTGTCGTTGCTCACGTGAGAATGCCATAAGTCCCGGCTTCTCGCATATGAGCTCAAAATCTATACTGTCGAGCGGAGTTTGCTCTCTTATTAAACTTGTGTAGATACCGGCCTTTGCAATATCACCGATAATTATAAAGCCTGTCAGCCTGTTGTCTTTGTAGTAAAGCTTCTTGTAGCTTTCGCCCTCGTTCTTGAGGAAATAATCGCCCGTGAGTGCTCCCGCTGTGAGAACATGAAGACCGAAGAATCCGATAGCGTTCATCGGCATTGCCTTATCGAAATGCTTTTCGACTCCTGCCATGTTGTAGCCTGCACATTCACCCTGCATATAAGCATTAGGGAGAATAGCCATAATCTTGACGGACTCTGAGGAAACATCGAAGCTCTCCGTAACGTCGCCTGCTGCGTAAATATCGGGAATACTTGTTCTCATTTGGTCGTCAACCTTGATTCCTCTTCCGACCTCGGCTCCGATATCCTTGAGCAGTGCTACATTCGGTCTTACGCCGACTGCCGTGACGAGGATATCAAACTCGAGTGTGTCTCCGCCTGTGAGCTTAACGCTGTTCTCGAAGAATTCCTCGCCGCTCTGACCGAGATAGAACTTCATGCCATGCTTCTCGAGGTGAGCCTTGATTATCTCTCCCGACTCCTCCTCAAGAATTGAGGAAAGCGGTCTCGGAGCCAAATCAACCAGGCTGATTTCTGTATCCTTGCTGATTCCCTCGGCACACTTTAAACCGATGAGACCTGCACCGATGATAAGAACCTTCGGCTTAGAGCCTTTCTCTGCAGTGACCTCGGCAATCATATCTCTGAGCTTGTGTGCATCGTCAAGAGTCATAAAGGAGCATGTGCGCTTAACTCTGTCAAGTCCCTTCATCGGAGGAACAAACGGGCTGGAGCCTGTAGCAACCAAAAGCTTGTCGTAAGAAACCTTCTCACCGCTCTTTAAAACGACCTCTTTGCTGTCCTTGTCAACAGCTGTGACAACCTCGCCGAGCTTCACATCGATATCGTTGTCAGTATAGAAGCTGTCGGGACGGTACTTCATTCTCTGCTCATCGGTTTTGCCAAGGAGAAGGTAAGAAATAAGCGGTCTTGAGTATGTGTGATGCGGCTCGCTTGCTATGATAGTAATCTTGCCTTCCTTATCGTTCTTTCTGATTGCTTCGGCTGCTCCGATTCCCGCAGCCGAGTTTCCGATTATAACATAGTTTTTCATAATCTCACCTCTCCTCAAAGACTATAGCACTGTTCGGACAGCCCTGTACGCACATCGGCTGACCAGCGTGTGTTTTTGTGCAAAGCTCGCATTTCTGAGCAGGACCGTCCTCTGTCGGAGATATGCATCCGTAAGGACATGCCACAACACAGGTAAAGCAGCCTATGCACTTGTTTTGGTCGATAGAGATTACTCCGTCCTTCTTGGTAAGAGCGCCAGTGATACAGGACTTTACACAATAAGGCTCTTTGCAGTGACGGCAAGATACAGCAAAGCTGATTCCGTCCTTTTCCTCTACGTTAATTCTCGGATGAATTTCTTTTCCCTTTAAAGCTCTGACCATGTCACTTTCTCCTGAGTTGGAAAAAGCACAGTAATATTCGCAAAGGTGACAACCTAAGCACCATTTTTCATTGACATAAACACGTTTCATAAATACAATTCCCCGCTACACTAATTATTCGCCTGCATGCTTGATTCCTAAGATTTCAAGCTCCTTCTCGTTAAGACCTACACCGCGGAGCATCAAGCGGTTTCCCCTGAGAGCCTCAACTGAGTTGATGCCCATTCCGCCCATGATTTCTTTAATCTCATGTCCCCATGCAGTGACAAGGTTTACCAATCTCTGACTTCCGACATCAGGATTAAGTCTCTTAACAAGCTCTGGTCTCTGGGTTGCAATACCCCAGTTACACTTACCGAGCTGGCAGCTGCGGCAAAGGTGACAGCCCATAGCAATACAAGCTGCTGTACCAATGTAGCAAGCATCCGCACCGAGTGCGATAGCCTTTACAACATCTGTTGCACTTCTGATAGAACCTCCGACTACGATTGAAACATTATCTCTGATTCCCTCGTCACGAAGTCTCTTATCAACACTTGCAAGTGCAAGCTCAATCGGAATACCGACATTATCACGGATTCTTGTAGGTGCGGCACCCGTACCGCCTCTGAAACCGTCGATTGCAATTACATCTGCGCCGCTTCGTGCGATACCGGATGCGATAGCCGAAATATTATGAACGGCTGCAATCTTTACGATAATCGGCTTCTTGTAGCCCGTTGCTTCCTTCAAGGAGTAAACAAGCTGTCTCAAGTCCTCAATCGAATAGATATCGTGGTGAGGTGCAGGAGAAATAGCGTCGCTTCCCTCAGGAACCATTCGAGTCTTGGAAACATCGCCGACCATCTTTGTTCCGGGAAGGTGTCCGCCGATACCCGGCTTTGCGCCCTGACCCATCTTAATCTCGATTGCGGCTCCTGCCTCGAGGTAATCTTTGTGAACACCGAAACGTCCCGAAGCTACCTGACAGATTGTGTTGGGACCGTACTTGTAAAAGTCCTTGTGAAGTCCGCCCTCACCTGTGTTGTAGTAAATTCCGAGCTCTGTTGCCGCTCTTGCGAGTGAAGCGTGAGCATTGTAGCTGATTGAGCCGTAGCTCATAGCCGAGAACATAATCGGCACGCTCAGATCAAGATGAGGCTTAGCTGTCGGAATGAGCTTTCCGTTTTCGTCACGCTTGATCTCCGCAAGCTTTGAACCGACGAAGGTTCTTGTTTCCATCGGCTCACGAAGCGGGTCGATAGGCGGGTTTGTAACCTGTGACGCATTGATTAATATTTTATCCCAATAAACCGGATACGGCTCGGGGTTACCCATTGAGGAGAGAAGAACTCCTCCCGTGGCAGCCTGCTTGTAAATCTCTGTGATTGCCTTACCGCTCCAGTTTGCATTTTCTTTAAAAGTATGATCCGACTTAACTATCTTCAGCGCTCTGGTCGGGCAGAGTGAAACGCAACGGTGACAGTTCACACACTTTGTTTCGTCGCTTATTACTTTATTTACATCCTCTAAAAAAGAATGTACTTCGTTAGCACATTGTCTTTCACATACACGGCAGGAAATACATCTGTCGTAGTTCCTGACCACTTCGTACTCAGGGTACAGAAAATTTATAGCCATTTGCTTAATTCCTTTCTTTTTACAACCGACTTAATGTCAGTCTCCCTTTACCATATCGAGAGTGTACACAATTCCCTCGCCGCCCATCGGTGAATAAACCTTATCAAGGTCGGGCTGAATGATTCTGATTGCAGCCTCTTCACTTGAGCAGTAAACCATATCGTCTTTTTCGCCGATTATCATATTTCTGAGCTTAAGTCTGTCATTAAGAGCCATTAAGCCTCCGTCAAATCCTACTAAGATTGAGAACGGACCCGTGATAAGCTCGGATGCGAAAATGTTTCTGAGGAACTCATGTCTTGCCTTTTCTTCAGGTGATTTCTTTTCAATGGTCTGCCAGAACGGAGCGGCAATAACAGCACAAATCTCGTCCCAGTTAAGTTTCTTCTTTCTGTGAAGATAATCTATTATATAGGTAATAGCCTCAGTATCTGTCTGAAGTGTACATTTATAACCGTACATCTCAACCGCACGGCGGTTAGCGTCATAAGAACTGATCTCACCGTTATGAACTACGGAGTAATCAAGAAGTGAGAACGGATGAGCGCCGCCCCACCAGCCCGGGGTATTTGTCGGATAACGTCCGTGTGCGGTGAAGCAATATCCCTCATATTCCTCGAGGCGGTAGAAACGTCCGACATCCTCCGGATAACCGACAGCCTTGAACGAGCCCATATTCTTTCCGCTTGAGAAGATGTAGCATCCGTCATACTCGACGTTTACTTTAAATACGCATCTTGCGACAAACTCTTTTTCATCGAGATGGCTGTCACGGAGCTTTGCGTGAAGCGGTGTAACGAAGTATCTCCAGATGAGCGGCTCGTCTGTGATTTCGGGAATCGCTCTTGTGGGAATCTTGGAGAGGTTAACTATCTCGAAGTGCTCTTCAAGGAACTCCTCACATGTTTTCTTGCACTCCTTATCATCATAAAATACATGGAATGCATAGAAGTCGGCGTAATCGGGATAAATTCCGTATGCGGCAAAGCCACCGCCGAGTCCGTTCGATCTGTCGTGAAGAACGGCAATCGATTTAATTATGTCCTCGCCGGAAAAGCGTTTTCCGCTTCTTGAAAATATTCCGCTGATACCGCAGCCGGCAGGGTCTCTGAATTCGCCCTCACGCGGTACTCTGTTAAAAGATAAGCTATTCATATTCATCAGCCTTTCAGTAGTGTAATAAAAAAGGTGCTCATCACCGCACATCTCAATTCCAACTCAAGCACAATTTTAGGGTGCAAGTCGGTAATGTGAAGTGATGAACACCTTTGTTCAACGAAACAAATGATACACTGACAGAGCCCATTTGTCAAGATTTTGAACAAATATTTTCTCGATTCTTGCAAAAATATCAAAAACCGCTATACAT